>CAUJFK010000203.1 GCA_963169175.1 Acidobacteriota bacterium
TGAAGGCCGGCCGGGACGGGCAGCTCATCCAGTTTATATGAAACACACGCGGCCAGGCTCCGTACTACCGCGCCCGGCAGATCGGTGCATTCGCTACACAACACGGCGTGCCGCTCCCAGCGGTGAAAGACCGCCGCGGGCACAAAGCCGTCAAGATAGTCGGTCAGGTAATTTTCAAATTCTTCGCACGCCATTGCCGACTGCGGCATTGTGCTGTCCAGAATTCGGGCCTCGAGCCGTGTCAGCGGCATGGCAGGCTCGGCAAGGCCATGGCAAACTTCCAGTGAGGCCTTTACCTCGTTCAGCAGCGAATGGCACAGCGGGCAGCTCATCGCGTGGGCCGCGATCGACTTGTGCATTGCAGTCTCGAGCGTCTTGTCGAGATAATCGGTCAACAGTTCTTCGAAGACCGTGCAGTTAATTAAATTTTCGTTCTCATACCGCATAAACTTGAACCCCTTGAACAATAGGTTTTTTAGGTGACGCTTCTTTCAGGCCGTATTTGCCCTTCGGGGTACGACAGGCTGTTGGCCCGTTATATCGTCACAACTCTCATCCTCCTCAGGATCTTCGCAAGCTCAATGCGCCCGCGGTTAATTCTCGATTTCACCGTTCCCTCCGGTATCTGCAGCACATCTACTATTTCCTGATACGACATCTCTTCGATATCACGCAGGATCACGCAGGTTTTCAGGTCCGGCGGCAGTTTGTCGATGCCTTCCTGCACACGGGCGGCAAGCTCGCGGCGTTCCATTTCCTTTTGGGCGGAATTGCCGACGGCCCGCAGGTGATAGGAATGATCATCGACAGCATCGGCCATCGAATTCTGCGGATTTCGCTGCCGGTGGCGGTAATCGTCAATTATCAAATTCCTGGCCAGCCGCATCAGCCAATTTGAAAGATCGCCCTGCTTCGCATCGTACTGGTCGAGCGTACGGTAGATGCGGATAAAGACCTCCTGTGTAAGGTCTTCGGCGGCTTCGGGGCTTGAAGTGAAGCGATAGGCAAGGTTGAAGATCCGCCGCGAATAGCCCGATACGATCTCCTCCCACGCCACGCCGTCACCGGTACGCGCACGCCGTACGAGTTCCGCACCATTGATCTCACTCACAGCCTTTGCAGCTTCCAATCGAGTGTCTCCCCGAAAACTTTCCGCCAATCTCACCAGCCGGCGATCCGGCCCTGTCGAAGTTTGATTACGAGCCGCTAAAGCGAAAAGTTCCCAATAAATAACAAGTTATTCGCGTAATCGCAGGTTGCGGCTTTGCCACAAGGAATTCCCAAGCCTGAGCCTTGACCACGAAATTGACGAAAAGCAGGCACTATGGCCCGCGAAACAACTTCCATACTGGAAATGAGCCTACTTTGAACAAGCCTGAACACCTCCGGCCGATTTATACTTTTTAGGAAATGAGCTATTCTTCAAGTTTGCGTCGCCCCGGGTTTGGGGACTTAAATTAGGCATTTTTATCATATTCTATTGCGTCCGTATCTCAAATACATAGTTCTTATACTCCTAACGGCCCTTATCTTCTGGTATGTCGGCCGTAATCTTGACTGGGCTGAGGTGTCCGAGAGCGTGAAGCGGGCCGACAAATGGTATCTCTGTGCGGCCGTTCTGATCATTTGCGCGGGCTATCTGCTTCGTGCGATCAGGTGGCAGGTGCTGCTTTCTCCGATCACAAAGGCAGGACTAAGAGAACTTTTTGCTACCACAACGGTCGGATTTGCCGCTATTTTCCTGATCGGCCGTGCGGGCGAGATCCTGCGGCCGATGTGGCTGCCGATGCTCGACAAGCGTGTTCGCCCGAGCGCAGCTCTTGTGACGATCGGGATGGAGCGTTTGTTCGACCTAACGTCGCTGATCGCTTTCTTTTCCATTAGTTTGATCTGGTTCCAACTTCGCGGCGGGCACGAATCTGAGTACGCCTATATCAGGCTTGTGGGCAATTTGCTACTGGCCGGTGCGGTCGGGTTCATCATCTTTCTGCTGATCTATAAATGGAGGGCGCAGCTGATCATCGCTTGGTTTGAGCGGATCACCGCCGGCAGGTTCATTCCGTCTCGTATCCGGTTGACGCTTATCAGCCTGATGAGGCAGTTGGAAAGATCGCTCGAAATATTAAAGAACGGCCGGGCATTATTCTGGACAACATTCTGGACGGTCTCACTCTGGTTTGCGATCTCGCTGCCGACCTATTTGGTGCTGCTGGCGTTTGGAATGCCGCTGAATTTTGTTGACTCTATTTTCGTGATGGGCGTTGCCGCAATGGGCTCGCTGGTACCGACACCGGGCGGTGCGGCCGGAGCATTCCACGCGGCAACGGCCGGAAGCTTGCTGCTGCTCGGCATTGACCGCGAGACCGCGTTTGCCGCGTCGATCCTTATGCACCTCGTGTATTTTGCTCCGGCAGTTGTTTTCGGGCTATATTATCTTTTCCATGGCGAAATAAGCATCGAGCGATTTCGCAGTCTTTTATCCAGTGAACATGCCGTCGAAGAGATCGAGTCAGATTCGCCTGACTTTGAGAGCAAAGATCTTGAAAATTAAGAAAATTTGCTGATCTAAGCTGTCTTGAAAATATTATGCGTTGCCCGTTTTGTGCACATCTTGAAGATAAGGTCGTCGATTCGCGTGAATCGAAGGATGGCGATTCGATCCGCAGGCGGCGCGAGTGCCTCGGGTGCGGCCGGCGATTTACGTCGTATGAGCGGATAGACGAGATACCGTTCATGGTCGTCAAAAAGGATGGCCGACGAGAGTCGTTCGAACGAAGCAAGATCCTTGCGGGGCTTCTAAGGGCAAGCGAAAAACGGCCTATTTCTGTTAGCCAGCTTGAGGCGATCGCGGATGAGGCGGAAAAGAATGTTCAGGATTCGGCCGATCGTGAACTTGCGACGACCGAGGTCGGAAAGCTGATAATGCGGCGGCTCAAGGCATTGGACAAGGTAGCCTACGTGCGGTTTGCTTCTGTTTATCTTGAGTTTGAAGATGTCTCGGAGTTTATGACCGAACTCAAAAATCTCGTCCAGGCACGCGACCGGACGGCGATAAAGAAAAAGCCAAAAAAATAAGTCTGTACCACCTCGCGTTAGAGCCTGTGTCAAAACTATTCTTAGCTGCGGAGCAGCGAAATAAGTGTAGCCCCAGGTGGAGCGAAGCGGAACCTGGGGTAAAGCGGCAAAAAGATCCGCAAGCCCACGTAGTGGGCGACAGAGAGGCATGTAATGCCTATTGCGTTCAATAATTTAACGAAAGTCTGCCGCCCGTTACACGGGCTTTGAGATTTAGACTCGATTAACCCCACGTTTCGCTTTGCTTCACGTGGGGCTACAAATATTCCGCTGCTCCGCAGCTTTTTTTGGGTTTTGACACCGGCTCTAACGCGGGGTGGTACTGACTTAGCGGCACCCACCCGCTAACGTGGGGTGTTTCTGACCTTTTCCCGCATGAAGAATGAGAAGTAATCGTACATCGACCAGATCGAGGTGATAACGGCGACCCACAATGCTCCGCGTCCGACGAGATAGCCAAAGACCTTCCAATCGTTAAGCGTTGTTGACAGCCGCACGAGGTTCGCAAACGCGGTCCTTACTTCCTCGACCTCCCAAAATCTGAACGCGGGATAATCCTGGCCAAAATTCGATACCGGCGGATTTCCGGCCGCCGCTGCCACCAGCAGGGCAACGATCGCAACGCACTGCGCCCACATTTTCAGCTTGCCGATGCTCTGTGCCTGGATGATTATCCCTTCACCGGCGGCAACGGCCCGAAGGCCGGTTACGATAAACTCGCGGCCGAGAATAATGACCACGGCCCAGGACGGAGCAAGATGTTTTTCGACCAGCACGATCAAGGCCGCCGAAACGAGCAGCTTGTCCGCGATCGGATCGAGAAATTTTCCAAGGGTCGAAACCTGATTCCGCCGCCGGGCGAGATGGCCGTCAAGAATGTCGGTCAGTGACGCGATCAGAAAGACAATTATTGCAAGAACATAACCGCTCATCCCGAACCACGTTTCGGCCACAGGCGTCAGAAGAACGACGACCAGAAGCGGGACGATAACAATACGGGCCAGGGTTATGTAATTCGGAAGGTTCACCGGTTTCACAACAGTGTACGTTGTGGCCGGATAAACTTCAAGAAAGTTGGTCGGGGAGGAAAGGTTAGAGGTTTACACCGCAAAGAGGAAGAAAGGAGAAGCGAATCGCTGAAAAGAACCCATGACATACGCACAGTGGGAGCCGAGTCCTGTTCATCTTATTCTTTCTTTCCTCATCTTATTCGGTGGTAAACCGTAACCAACCACCGAATAAGATGAAGGAGATCAGAATTTCGGACCACGAACATCCCATCAGAGCTATCTTAAAGCTTTTCAAACATCCTCTTCTGACATTGCGGCTCACGGGCTGCGTTACGGCAGGAAGCCGAGCTGCGGGAATGTCCCGGTCGCAAAGTTATCCAGATTTGGAAACACCGTTTCCAGCGTTGCCGGGTCCTGCGGAAGGCCAAACCATTTGGCAAGCACCGCGGCATATTGGTCAACCGATGTTGTCGGTATCCAGCGTCCTCGCGGGTTGCCGCCCGAGTCGGTATCGTCCGGCCCGCCCATCGTGAGCGTTGGGTAGTAGTTGCCGCCGCCGTCCGGCCGCAGACTGCCGTAAAAGTTGCCGCCGACCACCGAGCCGCCCATGACGAACATATGATTCCCCCAGGCGTGGTCCGTACCAACCGTGCCGCCCGTACCTGATGGCTGGAACGTTCGGCAGAAATCGGAGAGCGTGAACAACGTCACGTCATTCTGAATGCCCTGGAAGACCATTTCGTCCCAGAAACCGCGCATCGCCTGGCTAACCTGGGTTATCAGGCTCGACTGGTTCGCGAGCTGGTTCGTATGCGTGTCAAAGCCGCCGATCTGCACGTAGAAGATCTGGCGGTTGACATTCAATTGATCACGGTTCTTGATCAAACGGGCAACCTGACGAAGTTGACGGCCCAAAGTCGTGTTTGGAAAACGTCCTTCGGGAGTAGTGTCCTGGCCGGTTGCAAGGGCGCTGTTCGCCTGCATCGCCAGGTCCGTTACATGGCTGGCGGCCGATATGTAGCTCGAACTTAGGTCCTGTGCCCGAAGAGCATTAAATGCGTTCAGCCGGGCCAGCGTCGATCCTGTCGGGTTTGTGCCAAAACCCGCGGGATTCAGTACGGTCGTCAGGTTGTTGGTGCCGGCGTTCGCATCGTTCTCCGCCGCTGAGATCGCCAACGGCAGGGTCGATTGTCCCGCAGTGAAAAGCTGGGCACCGGCGATCGACGTTATCATCGGCACAAGAGCGTTCGGGTTTAGCCCTGGGGTCAATTCATCAGAGATCCTTCCGCCCCAGCCGGTAAACGCCTCGGTCAGCGAGTTGCTGGTCTGTGCCTGCGTTACCTGATCGGAGTGCGAGAATAGCTGATACGGCTTTTTGAATTGAGAGCTTTGATATTGGGCCTTTGTCAGAGGCCGAACAAGGTTGCCGACATTGACGACCGCCGCCAGTTTTCCCTGTGCCCACAGATCGTGAATGCCGTTGTTCACGATCGAAGTGCCGTTCTGCGTCATTGCCCCGAAATTCGGGTGCAGGCCATAGCTAAGGCCGCCAAGTCTCGGCACCGAAATAGGAAGCAGGGAAGCCTGCGGAACGGCAAGCGTTGAAGCGGACCGGGCGTTCGCATAGGTCGTGTAATTACTGATCGCTGCATCACCATGATTCGGGATTATCATGTTATTCCCGTCATTGCCGCCCGACCAGAACAGCAGAACGAGGGCCTTGTAGTTTGCACCGCCCGCCGTCTTGTTGTTGTCGATCGCCTTCTGGGCCATGATGTTCATCACGCCCATGTGGTGCATCTGTGTAGCGAGGCCGACCATGCCGAGGGCGCATCCGCCTGACTTTTTTAAAAATTCGCGTCTTGATTCTTTCATATTTTACCTCTGCACCTGATATTGCGATGACGTTGCTACCAGATAGATCGCCTGTTGGACCCGGGCCAGCGTTTGGGCGGCCGTCGGGGTTGCCGATTGGGTAACGGCTGTTACGGCCGTTAGGATCGTACTCTTCATTTGCGGCGACATTGTGCCGTGCATCATTCGCCGGTTAAGCTCGTCGACCAGATCGTTTCCGGTCGGATCGGCCGCCGACAATGTCTGCAGGTCGCTAAAGTCAAGCGATGTTCCGCTCGGTGAGTTCGGAAGGCTGACCGAGATCGGGACAGGTACGGCCGGCGTACCGACGGTCGTGTAAGTGAACCGGTTCACGAAATTTGTCCGCTGAATGGCTGTCCCGGTCGTCATCAACGCAAACTCCGGCCCAAGCAGCGCGGTTCCGGGAATGACATATCCGGGCGGATAATAATTGAATACGGTCGGCGACTGGAACGGGACCTGTCCCATTCCGGTATATTCGCTGCGCCCAGTGAAATAGCCGTCACTCTGGCCCAGCATATCCGCCGAGCGGACACCAAAACTGCGGACAAAATTCGTCGCATATTGGAACGGCTCGCGAAGTTTGCCAAAATTAGGGTCGGTTTTCGCATCACCGCGTGCTTCCGGATCGAGCAGGATCGCGCGGATCACAGATTTCATATCACCACGGACACCAAAACCGTTATTGTTAAAAACGCTGACAACGCGGCTGACATAGGCCGGTGTCGGATCGCTGGTCACAAGCTGCTGGATCAGGATCTTGCTGACAAACGGCCCGAGGTTCGGGTGATAAAAAATATTGTCGATGGCCTGGTCAAGCGACGCATTGGCATAAGTGTTGACGTTTGCCATTGTCGTGCAGTTCGCACAGGCAGCGATATTCGTGGTCGTCGAACCAGGATAGCTGAGCAGTGCCTTTACCGTCAGGTCATGCTGATTCTGATTGATGCTCGTCGAACCGTTGTTCAATAACAGCGGATCGATAAAATTTACGGTTCCAACCGCGATATTCGGGCATGATGCAACCTGATTGCAGAACTGCCACCCGGTCAGGACCTTGGTAAGGTTGTTTACGCCGTTCTGGTCATAGGTCGGGATCGGGAAACCCTGGCCGTCAAGCTGCAGGGTGCCGTCATCGTTCAACATGAACAGCCCGATCGTGAAGAGCTGCATTATCTCGCGGGCAAAATTCTCGTTCGGGTTGTTCTTTGTGCTCCGGGCCATGTCGAGATAATCGCCCATGGTCGGGCTCAGCGTCATCTGCTTCATCAGCGTGCGATAGTTGCCGAACGCATTATTCGAGAGTATCTTGTGATACTCGACCATATGACGCGATTGCTGAATGTCGTTGCCGGACGTCACCCAGATCTGGCTTAATGCCCATGCAATGCGATGCCGAAGCTGGTTCTCGCCGTACAGGGCCTCTTTGTTGCCCCATGTTTGGATCTGGTACATCGTGTACGTGTCTCGATAGCATGTGGCGGGAACATCCGGTGTTTGCGTTTGTTCATTATCGCAATCGGCCGGTGCCGAACCGGGCTTGAGCGGCTGATTCGGATACGGATTAGTCGGATACGGGGCCTCAAATTGCTCGGCCAGCCATGTCCTTAGCCCGATCCTGCGAATTCGAGAATCGAGCAGCGGGTTTGGTCCAAATGCCGCTTGTTCAAGAAATCTTGCTCTGTCGCCTGACCATCGGTAGCCGACGTAATCCGGACGGTTGAACATCGCTTTACCAGAGGCCCGGCCCTGTGATCGCGTCGCCCGGTATGCAAGCATTTCAGAAAATGGGATCGCATCGTCCTGAATGGTGCCGCCGGTCTCGTTGTACCCAATGCGAGCTCGATCGCTCGTCATTCCACGCCAAGTCACACGGAGCAGAACATCGCCGAACTGCGGCGCATCAAAATAGCCGACCTCGTCCCGAAGATCGAAGATCACGGCATAGGTCTTTACCTGGGCCTTGACCGATCGGACCTCGACGACCGGGAATTTATACGAACGGCCCCGTGCATCTTCACCATATACCCGAAACGCACTCGCGCCTTCGCCAGGCATTGTCGCGATATTCTGTACGAATATCGCCACCCTTGAATTAGGCGGAAACGATTCTATATTTGGAACACTTGGGTTGATGCGGATGCCGTTGCCATCCACGGCCAGTACCCTTTTGGCCCCAGGCACTCTCATGAGTACGGGCGATGGTGAATTTGGGTCCGGATCGTCCTGCGCGGCCGCAAACGATGAAACGAAAAACAAAACAAGAAATGCAGTGAAAACACGGAAATACCGATGCGCTTTCATGCGTAACATACCCTATCCTCCTTCGGGCCTTCACCGGGTTGGTGGAAACCGGACCTAGTGTTTCAGAGACTGCCGCAGGTTTCTGCGGTGCGTTAAATAATGTTTAACATATCGGCCGATACTTCGAGCAAGAAGGGGTATTCATGGTCATTGCATCGGATCCATTTAAGAGAAGCTGCCTAAACAGAACGTTAGACGTAAATCGGGGGTTCAAGGTCTGAATATAATATCAGCTTGTTCATAAAATATTCAAGACCTAATATTAGAAAAATGTCCAATAGTTTTTTTGTTCCAACACCTGACAAATTTATTTTCCGGCACGCGGTCGGCGGGCATGGGTGGTACGACCTTGCTCCATTCGAGTTCGATGAAGCGGCAGGGCGGCTGGACTATGCGTATTCGAGTCGAAGTTCGGGCCGCTGCGAGAGTTTGAGCATGGCGGAACGGCCCGGCGGGATCGAGGTGACGGTGGGTTCTAAGCGAGCGGACGAAACGGAAGCGGCCGCAATGGTCAGGCATATCCTAAGGCTGGACGAGGGCCTTGAGGATTTTTATGCCGCCGTTCGCGGCCATGAACATTTTGATTGGGTCGAGACGAAGAATGCAGGACGGCTTCTCCGGTCGGGCACTGTGTTCGAGGATCTGATCAAAAGTCTCTGCACCACAAACTGCTCTTGGGGCCTGACAAAAATAATGACCGCAAATCTGGTTGAGAAACTTGGCCAGAAGGGCGTCGGCGGGCGCAAGGCATTTCCGACGGCAGATCGGCTTGCATCCGTACCGGAAGAATTTTTCCGTAGCGAGATCAAGGCAGGCTATCGATCACCCTATTTTGTCGAACTAGCGGCATCGGTCGCCTCCGGTGATCTTGACCCCGAGGCATGGCTGACATCCGACAAGCTGACGCCTGAATTGAAGCACGAGATCAAAAAGGTGAAGGGTATCGGCGATTACGCGGCCGAGAATCTTTTAAAGCTGCTTGGCCGATATGATGGATTGGCGCTCGATTCATGGCTGAGGGCGGGTTTTTACCGGAAACACAATCGTGAAAAGCCGTGTTCGGACAAGAAGATAGAGAAGCATTATCGGAAATTTGGGAAATGGAAGGGTCTTGCGATCTGGTGTGATATGACAGAGCATTGGTTCGAGACCGGCAGGTAAAACGGGCTGTTAACCAGGTCAACGCACGCGGCAATCCAACTTGACGCTGTTTGCAAACCCTTTTTGCTTAATAATTTACGAAGAATTTTATTCCGAGATCTATCGACTTTTTGGGCGGCCCCCACGTCAAATGTACAGGCGAAAATGCCTGTACTTAATATGATCAGGAGAACGAAATTATGAATAGCAAAATGATGAAGGTTTTCATTGGAATAGCGGCGGTGATTACGATATTTGTTATGTTTGCTCCGGCAAACGCGCAGAACCGGCGAGAGGTTCGCGGGAAGCAGATGACAAAAGGCCAGGTCAAAGCGATCATCGATCGGGTTGAAGACCGGCTGGATAATTTTGTCGATAATCTGGACAAGTCGCTGGATCGCAGCCGGCTGAACGGGACCGATCGCGAAGATTGGCTAAACCGCCGGGCAAAAGACCTTGAGAAAGCGACCGATGAACTTTCACGCGAATTTGACCGCCACGATCCATGGGCCGATAGCCGCGAAGAGGTTAGAAAGTGCCTGAACATTGCTTCGGACATCGACGGCAGCGTCAAAAACCGCCGGTTTGGCAGCGTGACCGAAGCAAACTGGTCACGCGTTCGATATGAACTAAACAGCCTGGCCGACGTATATAATATGCCGAAGGTCGGCGCGGCCGCCTACCGGAATTGAACATGCGTGACCCAAGAGCCGTGGACGCCGGCTCTTGTTCAACCTATTCTTTCTTTTTCTTCGTCTTCTTCGGTGGCAAGCAATTACCAACAACCGAAGAAGATGAAGGAGATCCGAATTTTGTGAAGAGAAGCGTCACATCAAAGCGGTATTAGGGCTTTTTCACACATCCTACGTTGGGGAATCGTTTTGTAGTAAACTGTTTCGCGGACGAACTGAGTTACATGATCGAACCTGGAAAGACCCTTCAGCAGCGTTACCGCATCGACAAGCAGATCGGGCAGGGTGGTATGGGTGCGGTCTATGTCGCGACTGACGAACGGTTCCAGAGCACGGTCGCGATCAAAGAAACG
>CAUJFK010000204.1 GCA_963169175.1 Acidobacteriota bacterium
CTTCCGGCCCTCATCGCCTTGGGGGCGCCTTGCATCCGTTTCGGAAATATCCACGAGCTTTCCGTAGATTGCCGCGCCGGCATCATTGACCCATGTGTCGATGCGCCCCCCATTGTTCGAACGCTCGATCTGCCGCGTCGCGCAGATGCACCTCGCTGACAACATCAGCCGCGTGGTAAAGTGCTTGGCCGCCTTTATCGTTTATCTCGTTCGTCAGGTCCCGCAGTGCCTGCTCGTTTCTTGCGATAAGCAACAGCCTTGCGCCTTGGTCGGCCGCCATTCGTGCTGTCGTCAGCCCGATCCCGCTGGTCGCGCCGGTAATCACCATCACCTGGTCGCCGATATCCTTTAACTTCATTTTTGCTTTTCCCCTTTCATATAATTCGTTTGTCCTTGCTCTGATGGCCGCTGACACATCCAGTAATCCGAAGTGTTAGCTCAACCCGTACGGAATTCTTGTCTGCGGTATTTCGTAAACGAAATTCAAGGGCCCGCATTGCTAGGCCGTCTCCGGCGGACAAGAATATCCAGCGCGAGGTTGATTCTCTTTGCTGACTTGGGATTCTCAAATTCGCCGGCGTGCGGCGGCCAGGCAAAATTCCTTGTACATTCTATGTTAAACGCACGCGCACGGCTGTTAATGTATAACTGGGAACAATAGTTCGAAGATTGGCGAAACGACCGCGAAGCCGATAAGATACTAGAAAGCCAGACATGGATTTCGGAGGAGCTTGTTAGATAGCTGAGAGGCGTAACCAATATAGTTTACGCGACTCCTTGAACCTGATGCGGATAATGCCGACGAAGGGAGAAAAACGATGCCACAAGTAAAAGAACAAACATCAAACGTCAAAGAAGAAGCAGCTGCTACATTGAAGAAGCCCGCCCGTGAGCAAGGGCTTAACTCGGCACGCGGCAGTAATGAAACCACGTTGCCCGTCTCACAGAAAGGCCAGTCTTTGCAGAAGTCCGCACGTGAGCAAGGGCTTAACACCGAACGCAGCAGTGATGAAACGAAACTGCCCGCCTCGCAAAAGATTTATGTCGAGAGAAACGGCGGCATTCCAGATCAAAATAACTACAGCTTACGCGTCCCGTTCCGCGAGATTGCGCTTACGCCGAGCAAGGCGATGGACGGCACGATCGAAGAAAACCCGCCCGTCCGCGTTTACGACACCAGCGGCCCGTGGACCGATCCCGATCATAACCATGATGTACGTGGCGGCCTGCCTTCACATCGCCGTGATTGGATAATTTCACGCGGCGACGTCGAAGAATACAAAGGCCGCGAGGTGCTGCCGCAGGATAACGGCTACCTGACCAAAGGCGCCGAAGAATTTGCAATGCAGCGGCCCGCGCGTGATTCATCTTTGCAGAAGCCCGCGCGTAAGCAAGGGCTTAACACCCAGGGCCGGCTCGAAGAATTCCCCGGCCTAAAACGTGCGACCTTGCGCGCCCGATCGGGAAGCTGCGTCACCCAGATCCATTACGCCCGCAAAGGCATCATCACGCCCGAAATGGAATTCGTCGCCATTCGCGAAAATCTCGGGCGGCAGATCGCATTTGAAAAACAGCAGTCAGCCATCAGCGGTCAGCCAACGGCTTTTTCTGACGATCGCAGTTCGCTTTACCATCAGCACAGAGGTGAAAGTTTTGGTGCGTCCGTGCCAAATTATGTAACGCCCGAGTTTGTCCGCGACGAGGTAGCACGCGGGCGGGCGATAATCCCTGCGAATATCAATCATCCCGAAAGTGAGCCTATGATCATCGGCCGCAATTTCCTCGTAAAGATCAATGCCAACATCGGCAATAGCGCAATTGCTTCGTCGATCGAGGAAGAGGTCGAGAAAATGCGCTGGTCAACGCTTTGGGGAGCCGACACGGTGATGGATCTTTCGACCGGCAAGAATATTCACGCCACGCGGGAATGGATTTTGCGGAATTCGCCCGTGCCGATTGGGACTGTGCCGATTTATCAGGCACTCGAAAAGGTCAACGGAAAAGCCGAAGATTTGACGTGGGAAATTTACCGCGACACGCTCATCGAACAAGCCGAACAAGGCGTTGATTATTTCACGATTCACGCCGGAGTTCGTCTGCCGTACATTCCTTTGACGGCGAAACGGACGACGGGAATCGTCTCACGCGGCGGCTCGATTATGGCGAAATGGTGTCTCGCCCACCACGAAGAAAGTTTTCTCTACACTCGATTTCGGGAGATTTGCGAGATCATGCGGACCTACGACGTTTCGTTCAGTTTGGGCGATGGTCTCCGTCCCGGTTCGATTGCGGATGCCAATGACGAAGCCCAATTTGCCGAACTCGAAACGCTCGGTGAATTGACAAAAATCGCTTGGGAAATGGACTGCCAAACGATGATCGAAGGGCCGGGACATGTGCCGATGCACCTCATCAAAGAGAATATGGACAAGCAGTTGGAAGTTTGCGGCGAAGCGCCTTTTTACACGCTCGGACCGCTCACGACCGACATCGCACCGGGCTACGACCACATCACCTCCGGCATCGGCGCGGCGATGATCGGCTGGTTCGGCTGTGCGATGCTTTGCTATGTAACTCCAAAGGAACACCTGGGTTTGCCGAACAAACAAGATGTCAAAGAAGGCGTTATCACCTACAAACTCGCCGCCCATGCCGCCGACCTCGCCAAAGGTCATCCGGCAGCTCAATACCGCGACAACGCTCTCTCCAAAGCCCGCTTCGAGTTCCGTTGGGAAGACCAATTTAATCTTGGCCTAGACCCCGAAAAAGCCAAAGAGTTCCACGACGAAACCCTCCCGGCGGAAGGCGCCAAACTAGCCCATTTCTGCTCAATGTGCGGCCCCCATTTCTGCTCAATGAAGATCACCCAAGATGTCCGCGACTACGCCAACACCCAAAACATCGAAGCCGAAAAAGCCCTAGCCGTCGGCATGAGCGAAAAGGCCAAAGAATTCGTCGCAACCGGCAGCGAGATCTATCACGGCAATCTGCCCGAAGGTGCGAAAGAGCATCATTAAGAGCTATTTATAGTTTCAAAAATTAAACAACAAGAAATTTTAGAGATTAAGCTAATGACACCAAAATTAAGAGCAGAAAGAAATCGAACTTTAATCATTACTCAAGAAGAGCAAACTCTTTTATCTAAAAGGCTTTTTCGTCCTATTAGAGATGTAAAAATCTCCAATGCCGAAATAGTTGATAAAACGATTTGTGCCGATTTATTTGAAATTTTAGACCTTTTACCGAAAGAATTTGCTGATTTAATTGTAATTGACCCGCCGTATAATCTTTCAAAAGATTTTCACGGATTTAAGTTCAATGCTACAGACAATGAAAACTATTTGACTTATTTGCGGTCTTGGTTTGGAAAAGTTATTTCATTTTTGAAGCCGAACGGCTCGCTTTACCTTTGCGGTGATTGGAAATGCACATCTGCTTTACAAACCGTGATGGAGGAACATTTAACTGTTTTGAACCGAATAACTTGGCAACGTGAAAAAGGTCGCGGAGCGTTAAGTAATTGGAAAAACGGAATGGAAGATATTTGGTTTGGTGTGAAAAATCCAAAGGATTATTATTTCGATGTTGAATCGGTTATGGTGAAGCGAAAAGTAATTGCACCTTACAAAGAGAACGGCAAACCAAAAGATTGGGAAGAAACCCAGGACGGAAATTTCAGAATAACTTACCCTTCAAATTTTTGGGATGACATCAGTATTCCCTATTGGTCAATGCCCGAAAATACTGATCATCCAACTCAAAAGCCTGAAAAATTGATTGCCAAATTGATTTTAGCAAGTTGCCCGAAAAACGGATTTGTCTTTGATCCTTTTTTAGGTTCGGGAACAACTTCGGTTACGGCAAAAAAACTTGGCAGAAATTTTTGCGGAGTTGAAATGAACGAAGAATACGCTTGTTGGGCGGAAAAAAGACTCGAAAAAGTTGATTTCGACAAAACAATTCAAGGCTATACCGATGGAGTTTTTTGGGAAAGAAACACCTTGAATTTACAAAAGACCAAGTTAAGTGAAGCCAAATCAAACGGCAATCAAGAACTTGTTCAAACTTCATTATTCTAAACTATGAGAAGCCAATTATTCACAACTGAGAAATACTCTTTTGTTGAGAAAAATGTTATTGAGTTAATAAATTCAACTCAAGACATCGTAAATGCTCGCTCTTTGGGTAGTCCGAGAGCAGTTGGAGATGCAATTCAAGAGTTACTTGAAACAAAATTTCCCGAACTTTTGCCAGCCGATATTTTGAAAAATTATAGTTCTGCATTTGCCAGACGTTCAATGGCAGATTTTGCTTTTGAAGATGTTGATAGCTTTTATTATGTTGTTGATAACAAAACACATAATTTAGGAACTGATTTCAATATGCCTAATTTGACATCGGTTGAACGGTTGTCAAGATTTTATGAAGATGACAACAATTATTTCACATTGCTGAAAGTCGATTATGCCGTTTTTTATGATTCGATTGAAGCAAGGAGCTGTCATTTTATTCCGATTGAACATTTAGATTGGAGTTGCTTGACTCTTGGGGCATTAGGTTGGGGACAAATTCAAATTGCAAACTCAAATAATATAGTGATAAACAGGGAGCAAACTCGTCGAACTTGGATGTTAAAATTATGTGACAAACTTGCAGATTTTTACCCAAAAGAAATTGCCAAAATCACCAAAAGAATTACGCACTTCGATAAAATTCGAAGACATTGGGAAAATCATCCAGACTTTTGATAATCAAATTTTGGAATGGCTGAAAAGGCGAAAGAATTTGTCGCAACGGGAAGCGGGATCTATCACGGCATCATTCCCGAAAGCAGACACGAGCATCATTAAAATTGTCATAATGACAATTTGAAGAAAATTTGAATTGCCGTCTGCTTTAGCTGTCGGATTGAAAAGGTCGCGGGTAGCAAGGCTTTAGACAAAGAATAAATCAGTCTCGTTCACGAGGCTTTCCCGAAGGGCAAATAGCCACGTGGCTTTAGCACGTGGTTAGTTTGAACGAATAAATCAGAGGGCGTTTTAACGTCCTTTCACCGGCTTTAGCAAATATGTCGAACAGCGTTTATTCAGAGATAAACTTCCACATCACTTGGCACACCAAAACCAGTCTGCCAATGATAAACGAACGGATTGAAAGTCGACTTTATCATTATCTAACTCATAAAATTCTGGAAACACCAGGAGCACGTCTTCATGCGATTGGTGGTATTGAGACACACATTCATATCGGCGTTAGCTTGC
This sequence comes from Acidobacteriota bacterium, assembly GCA_963169175.1. Taxonomy (GTDB): domain Bacteria; phylum Acidobacteriota; class Blastocatellia; order Pyrinomonadales; family Pyrinomonadaceae; genus OLB17. The sequence continues at coordinate 5,262 of CAUJFK010000204.1, forward strand.
AACCAAATCTTCTCGTCTCGGATTGGATCGGAAAATTAAAAGGTTCTAGTTCCTACTACATCAATCACGAAGTTCAACCGAAATCTCTTGAATGGCAACGAGGCATGGAATCGTTACGTTTGGCACGAAAGATTTACAGTGGGTGATCGATTACATAAATAATCAAAAAGAACACCACAAGAGAGGCACAACGAACGAACGGCTCGAAAAGCATTCCGACGATGAGGACGATGGCTAAAGTCCAAACTGATAAGGACGTTAAAACGCCCTTTAGATCGTGTCGACAACTTACCCACGCCCTAAAGGTGCGTGGCTAACAGCCCGCGAAACGCGGAAAGACGGCTGAAGCCGCCTAGTTCCATCATTGCCCGAAGGTGCGAAAGAGCATCACTAATTTTTTAGTTTTTCAGAAAATCCAAGCAAATAAATTATGAAAAGATCAGACATCAAAGAATTACCCGAATATTTTGAACGCTACGTCAATTTGGTTGACGACATCGAGCTTTCCGAAGCATTTGAGAAAAGTCTCAAACAAATTGACGACTTGGACATCGCAAAACTAAACCGAATCGGCAGACGAGTTTATGCAGACGGCAAATGGTCGGTCAATAAAATCATCCAGCATTTCACCGATTGGGAACGCATTTGGTGCTATCGAGCGATTCTTTTTGCCCGCCGCGAAGGTTCAATTCCCGAAGGTCTCCAAGAATGCGGTTGAACATGGCTGAATTTCAGAGAATTCAAACTGAACTGAAAACTTCTGTAAATATAATTTTAAGAGGCTTGGGGCAGATAATGCTGCAGGAGAATGCGGCGACGGGTTTGCTGTTTTTGGTTGGGATCTTTTATGGCTCTTTGACGATGGGTTTGGCGGCTATCCTGGCGGTTTGCTGCGGAACTCTTACCGCGATGGTGCTTGGTTATGACCGAACTGAGATCGAGCAGGGCATTTACGGGTTCAGCGCCGCACTTGTCGGCGGCGCTCTTTTCTTGTATTTCAAGCCGGTTCCCGTTGTTTGGGCGCTGGTGATCGTCGGGTCGGCAGTCGCCACCATTGTCCAACACTGGTTTATCAAACAGAGAATCCCGGTTTTCACCTTTCCGTTTGTTCTTGTCACGTGGGTGATCTTGTTCGCAGCCCACCATGCGTATCCGGACATTCTGGCCGTTCCGGGTGTTGGGGGAGCCAATGAAGGCACAGATATTACATTTCCACTTCGCGGCTTTGGCCAGGTTATATTCCAGGACAGCGTTCTCGCGGGAAGCCTCTTTTTTATCGCGGTCTTGATCAGCTCTCCAGCGGCGGCGCTTTATGCAATTGCTGCAGCGGTCATAGCCGGGATGCTTTCGTCTTTATTCGGAATGCCTGAGGTTGAGGTGGGAATGGGATTGTTCAGCTACAATGCGGTCTTGTGCGCCATTGTTTTTGCGGGAAGCAAATTGAAAGACAGTTTCTGGGTTTTGATCGCGGTCGTTTTGTCGGTTCTCATCAGCATTTTGATGTTTAGGCATCAATTGACCCAGCTTACGTTCCCGTTTGTCGCGGCTACTTGTATCACCCTGGCCATAAGGACCGCATCAGGCAAATTCGCGGATACAGCCAAATGACACAAGTAAGCGTCCGGCCTCTGTTATCTGCCCCATTTGAGTTTATTTCGCAGTACGTCAAAGTAATTCCGGTTCGGCGGTTGGACGATGTTGAAGGTCGTGCGGCTTTTGCGGATGATGACGCGGTCGCCGGCGATCATTGTGTAGCCTATCTGCCCGTCGAGCGTGAGGACAACATTCTCTGCCTCGTTGACCAGTTTCAGTTCGATCTCGGATGAATCGGGGATGACGATCGGTCGGTTTGTCAGCGTAAACGGACAGATCGGCGTGACGACGACAGCATTCATCGACGGGTAAATTATCGGCCCGCCCGCCGAAAGGTTATAGGCGGTTGAACCTGTAGGCGTTGAGACGATCAGGCCGTCCGCACGGAACGAGTTTACGAATTGGCCGTCAAGGTCAACCTCGATCTCGATTATTCGGGCCAAAGCGGCCTTATTGATCACAACGTCATTGAGAACGCGTCCCTGTGCGATCAGCTCGTCATGACGAAAATGGCCCGCCCGCAGCATTACACGGCTATCGACATCGTAATCGCCGCCAAGAATGGTTTCCAGGGCCGGAAACATCTCCTCAATGCGGAATTCGGTCAGATAACCGAGGCTCCCATAATTGACGCCGAGCACAAGCACCTGCCGATCGCCTATCAGCCGTGCTGTCGAGATCATGGTGCCGTCACCGCCGAGCACAATGATCAGATCGGCATCGAACCGATCGCTTGAGCCGGCCGTATGTTCGCTTGATGGGTCGGGTTTGCCGCTCTCGGCGTACGGTTCACCGATTATGGCCACACCACGCGTTTCAAGCCAGTTTGAAAGCTCGCGGGCCGTCTGCCAGGCTTCCGTGTGATTGGGTTTTACAACGATCCCTACAGTTTTTATTGCCGCATTGGCCATGTAATGCGTTCAATGATTGAACAATCACCGAAAAACTGCAAGCGGCCTTTGCTCTCGTCTTTCATTAGCCGCAAAAAGGCGCAAAATGCTCAGGATGGGAAGCCTTACTTTGAAAGTTAAACCCAAAGAGTAAGCCAAAAGCCTTTATTTGTGCATCTTGCGTCTATCTGCGGCTAAATATCTTTCGCTTCTTTGCGGCAACAAATCTTTGGGACAAGCGAGCGATTGGCGCTTTAACATACACTAAAATGTTGATCGCCGGCAGACGGGCCGAACCGGACGGCATAAGATACGGGTCACCATATCGAGAAAGGCCGCATCAAATGAAAGCGGCACAAATTTGGCATTCGCCTTGATTACATTGGTTCTCGATCATATTTTTGTTAGTATTTCAGTTTGTCCGCCTCAGCAGGTATCTTGATCTTATTGGGAAATAGAGATGTTAAAGTTCTTCAATCGTCTTGAAAAGACGCGTAATTTCGTCCTCTTGGCCTTTTCCGTTCTGATGGTCCTCAGCCTGGTGATGTTTTACCAGCCGAGGGATGCCGCGCTCGGCGCCGGCCTGACGCGGAGCGAGGAGACAGCGGCAAAGGTAGCTGGCCAGTACATAACGGTCGGCGAGGTTGCCCGGCAGAAGGAAAACTTCAGCCGCAATGGCCGGGGCGGTTCAATACCGTCCCGGACGATCGTAAACTCACTTATAGGAAGCCGTATCGCCCGTGCCGAGGCCGACAGGCTTGGCCTTCGTGCTTCGGATGCGGAGGTCGCGACCTACATCCGCCAGCAGTATAAACCGGCGGACGGCAAGCCTTTTGACAAGGCCGCCTATGAGGCGAACGCGATCGAGCAGGAAGGTACCGTATCGGCCTTCGAAGAGCGTATTCGGGACGGCCTGAGTGCCCAAAAGCTGCGGGCGTTCCTTACCTCCGGCATTACGGTCTCGGAAGAAGAGCTTCTTGAAGATTTTAAGCGAAAGAACGTGAAGTTCGAACTCTCGTACGTCGCCGTTAACCCGGCGGACCTGGCCCAAGCGATCACACCGACCGACCAGGAACTTCACGATTACTTCGACAAGAACAAGGCGGCTTACTACATCAGCTCACCGCAGAAGAAGATCAAGTACATCTTCATCAACACGGCGAAGATCGGTGAAAAGCTGAATATTACCGATGCCGAACTGAAGGCAGAATATGACAAACTGCCCGAAGACAAGAAGATAGCGGGCGTGATGGGCCAGGAGATCGTGCTTCGTATTCCGGCGCCCGCCCAGGATGCTGATGTGTTCACAAAAGCGAATCAGATCCGCGACCGGCTGGTCAAAGAAAGCCAGTTTGTGACCGAGACCGAGTTTGCCGATGTTGCAAAGGGCCAATCGGAAAATCCCGTGACGGCGCCGAACGGCGGCCGCCTGAAAGGCCCAGTCCGCGAAAACCCGAACAATCCGACCGATCCGTACCAGCAGCTTCTGAAAATGAAACCCGGCCAGGTTACAGCCCCGATCGGGTTTGAGGGACGGTATTTTATTCTTCGCCGCGGTGAGGATGTGCCAAAAACTTTCGAAATGGCAAAGACTGAGCTTGAGGTCAGCCTTCGCAACCGCCGCGCGTACACGGTCGCGGCTGAGCTTGCCCAAAAGATCGCGGATACCTTAAAGCAGAATAAGGACATTCAAAAGACCGTTGCCGAATTTGCCGCTCAGGCAAACATGAACCCGACCGATATGGCCAAGGAAACCGGCTATGTCAAACCCGGCGACGACGTACCGAATATCGGTGTCTCGCCGCAGTTTGAAGAAGGCATTGCGACCCTCGAGAATCCTAACGATGTTGGCGACAAGGTCCCTGTGCAAAATGGCTTTGCCATCCCGCTTTTGGTTGAAAAGAAAGAACCGCGCGATGCGGAATTCGATGAGGTCAAGGCCCAGGTGACCGAGGCTGTCAAGATGGAAAAGGCACGGGCACAGGTGCCGGAGATAGCAAATCAGATCGCAGCCGGAGCAGCAAATGCTTCGGGCCTGGCCGCGGCAGCGGGAAGCAAGAACCTAAAGGTGCTAGAAGCAAAGAGCTATTCGCTTGGCTCGCCCCTTGGCACCGGCCCGTCAGCATCATCCAACAAGGAATTGGAGGACGCCCTGTATGCAATGAAGGAAGGTGAGGTGACCAAAAAGCCGATCAACATCGGTGATAACTGGTTCATCGTCGGGGTCACAAAACGCCAGGATGCCAATATGGAAGAATTCGCAAAGGAACGGGACCGGCTTCGCGATGATATGCTCGATCGGAAACGGGGTGAATTCTTCACTGATTATATGAGCGCGACTCGGCTCAGAATGGAATCCGACGGCAGCATCAAAATATACGACGACGCGATCGCCAAGATCGATGCACAGGTTGCCGAACCGGAACTTCCGATCGATCTTCCGACCCAATAACCGGGACCAGTCAGACGTAAAAGAGCGGCCAGGCCTCATTATCCTTGACAGGAAAGAGGCCGACCGCTTTTACTTTTGAACCAACCACACACGGAAAGGCTCACCATTTATCCCAGCCGGTACCGAGCCCTGTGCTCTGGCCGGGCTTGACCCCGCCGCCTAGCACAGTACCTTTCGGGCCGGGGACCCAGCGGACCTTATTTAGATCGGCGGCAAGGGTTGGATCTTTGGCTATCATCCGCCCAATCAGTTTTTCGGCCGCTGCATCGACGGCCTTGTCTTTTGCGGTCTTTGCGACGACCTCGGTCCCGACTGCCCTTGCTCCCGCACGGACCAGGCCTACCCCCGTCGATATGGCCAGGCCTACTTCCGCCACTTCACCCGCCGCCTTTGCTACCTTCAGCACCTTTACCGCTCGTTCGGCGCCCTCGCTTGTGTCATCTATGTAATTGGCCAAGAGCTTAGCTGAATTTCGCGTGGCTATCGCGGCAACGACCAGATACGCCTGCGGGAGGGAGACATTCCCGCCGACGTTCAGTTTCAGTGCCTGCAAAACCATCTTTTGCGGATAGTCCCATATCGAACTGTCAGGAAAGTCAGCACCGCCGAGAAGGTCTGCAACAAAGGTAACACCCGGAAATGCGTCGTGCCGTATCTTCCACAGCATGTGATGCTGCTCCCGGCCAGATTCGATCTCGCGCAGAAGTCGGTTGGTTTCTTTCTCAAGCGCCCGCTCGACCGGTCCGCGATAAACTTCGTCATAATACCCGGCCCCAAAGGCTTGGGCGCTGAGGATGGCTTTTCTATCCAGAAGCCCTGTTTCAGTGGTCAGTGGATCGCCCTTCATACCTACGGAAAGCCATACCTGGAATGTTCGCGGGTCGATAATCCACCTTGACGGTTCCTGCGGATCGCGAATAAGTTTGGATTCGAACCGCAGCCAGACACCTTGCTTTTCGAGCATGGTTTTGACCTTTGCCATGTATCGCGCTTCGTCGGGGTTATCGGTGGTGGGCTTAAAGGCATCAGCGTCGAGGAGTTTGTCCAGATCGAGCTTGACGCGTTTGTCCCAGTCCGATATGGCTATCTGCTGTTCGGCAATTCGCTCGGCCCGGCGTGCGAGCCTTACGTCTCGGATGACAAGCTGGCCGTTGTAATAGACACCTTCGTAATGCCCGCCGTCGCGGCCTTCAGAAACAATGGAACGGCGCATTGCGTCTCGATATTCCTGCTGTATAGCCGGATTAACGACCGCGGCATCCAAAACCATTTGCACCTGCGCGACCTGGGCTTGCGTCATATACTTCAAGGCCATCGGCAACGCCTTGCCGATCAACTCCCGTGCATCCGCAGCCTTTAGTGCGATCGCCCTTTTTCGGTTGTTTCCCATGTGTAAATGTGTAGGACCTCCGCCTTAGCGCGCGAGAACCAGCATATGAAGGAACGGCTTCGGAAGCAACTTTTTGCCGACGTTTTCTTAAGTACCTCAGCCCGGATACACCGTGCCCGCTTCGGCAAAGCAGAGCGGATTGCCCCATTTGTCCGCGGAATAGAACGACCGTTCGCCCCAGGGTTTAACGCCGATAGCTCCTGCCGGCGTCCCATGGATGCTCTCGGCTGACAGGCAGCCAAGCCGTTCGCCCCGTGCAAAGATCGCATCCAGATCATCGACCGTAAAATATAGGGCCTTTGCCGCCGGATGTGGTGTGCCCGCCGCCGAAACGTCAACCACCTGCAGCGTCACCGGCCCGCAAGTGAAATAAACCCGCGAACCAGCCTGCCTCCGTCCTTCAAGCCCAAGCAGTTCGCCGTAAAACGCGGCTGCGTCATCCAGATCGCCGGTTTCTATATTAAGCTTGAAAAACTGTGGCACGTCCGGTCGAGCTCCGTCATCTTTAGTATTTTCCGCCATTTTATTTTCTCCTTTCAGCCCGTGGGCTTTGCAAACCAGTCAAGCCAGTCGCAGAGCACCTCAAGCCGGTGTTTTTCGATCGTGTAGATCTGATTCCGCCCGTCACGCTTGCACCTGATCAACCGCGCCGCCTCAAGCACCCGAAGATGCCGCGTCGTCGTCGGCCAACTATGCTTGAACATCTGAGCTATCTTCCCCGCCGACATCGACCCGCCCTCAAAGTTGATCGTCATCAATATCCGCCGCCGCACCGGATGAGCCAACGCCGTGAAAACAGCTTCATATGCGTCAATATCCGACCGGCCGTGTTGAGGCATATTTATATTTAGCCTAAATGCTAAATATTCGTCAATTGTATTTTTGTCCGCGATGCTTTAGGCCGCCTTATTAACAACATGGACAATTGTCAGATTTTCAAAGTTCGTTCGGATCCATCTGAGGATTTTATTTTGTGAGTTTCGTTCCCGGATTCGTGCCTTTCATGGTGGCTAAGCCTCGGGTCGCGATCATACTACAGGTGATGCCGGTAGCTGAAGGCCAAGTGCGGCGACAACTTTTGCGATAGTCGCAAAGAGGATTTAACCGCTTGCCAGGAATCTTTTCATAGATCGATTGAAAGCGATCCTAGACAAGTTGACAAGAATCGATTGCGCCCCCTCGCCAGAAAGTGCGAAAATCAAGAGCGCTTAAACATTATCGACCGCGCTGTTGTTCGATGAATTCGAGAACTTCAATCGCCTTTGAAAAGGATTCTTTTATACTTGCCATAGTTATGTTCCTTGAATTCAAGTCCATTTAGATAATGAGCAAAACACCAATTTACCGGACCGCATCGATCGTTCTCTCCCTGTTTGTTCTGGCCGGGGGCACATTTGCGCAATGGCAAAATATCGGCAGTGTTTCTACCGTAAGCCAGCCAAAACCGGAGCATGTTGTGCTTGGTACAAGTTCGCGGGCGGCTGCTTCGTTAGAGTTTTTTGATCGAGATGTCATCCGCGTGCGCATTGCGCCGTCCGGCAAGTTCGAGCGGGAGTTTACCTATGCCTTCGACCCATCCACGGCGCGCCCAGATGGCCCAGAAGCAAAAGTTACGCAGACACGGACCCAGATCATTCTGACGAGTTCTGACGGCGCAAAGATCGTTATTACAAGGTCGCCGTTCCGAATAGACGTCTTCGATTCGAACTCGCAGTTGGTCGTCGGCGACGACCCAAAGGACACCTTCCGCTTCGACCGTACAACCGGCGATTTTGCCTCGACAAAGCTGCGTTCCTCCGAGGTCGAAACATACTACGGCTTTGGCGAAAAGGCCTTCCCTGAGATGTCGCGAAATGGCAAATACATAGTTAACTGGAACACCGACACCTTTGCTTATGCGATCGGCACCGACCCGATCTATCAGTCCATCCCATTCTTCTACGCGCTGAACGACGGCAAAGCGTACGGACTCTATTTCAACAACACCTTTCGCTCTTTCTTCGACATGGGAAAGACCTCGCCGGGCCGATATTCATTTGGTGCGAACGGCGGCGAACTCGATTATTTCATTTTCACCGGCGGGCCGGAGCGCTCACCGAAAAAAGTGCTTGAGGATTATACAAAACTGACGGGCCGCACACCGCTTCCGCCGATATGGGCACTTGGAAACCAGCAGTCGCGATGGTCGTACTATCCCGAAAAACGCGTCCGGGAGATCGCCGAAGGCTTTAGAAAGAATAAGATACCGGCCGATGTTATTTACCTCGACATCGATTATATGGACGGTTACCGGGTTTTCAGGTGGGATAGGTCTCGATTTCCCGATCCCGCGAAAATGATCGGCGATCTGAAAAAAGACGGCTTTCGGACAGTGCTCATCATCGATCCGGGCATCAAAGTGGATCCGAACTATTCTGTTTACACGGCTGGGCAAAAGAACGGTGTGTTTGTTAAAAACCCCGATGGATCCGAACTAAACCGCAATGTTTGGCCCGGGCCTTCGGCATTCCCTGATTTCACCGACCCGACGGCCCGCGAATGGTTCGGCTCACTATTTCGGCGGCACATTGACGAAGGCGTTGCCGGATTCTGGACCGATATGAACGAGCCCGGCGTGTTTCTCACCGAAGAATCCGCCAAACCGCAGGTTGTCCACCATCCCGGAAAGACATTTCCCTACGACACGCCGCATGCCGGCGATGGAATGCCGGACACGCATCGCCGCTACCATAATGTTTACGGAATGGAGATGGCCCGTGCCACGTTCGAAGGGATACGAAAGCTGGTACCTGAAAAACGTCCATTCGTTCTGACGCGGGCAGGATTTGCCGGTGTTCAGCGATATGCCGCCGTCTGGACCGGCGACAATTACGCCAGTTGGGACCAACTTGCATTGTCGATCCCGATGCTCGCGAATATGAGCGTTTCGGGCGTGCCATTTGTCGGCGCGGATGTCGGCGGATTTGCCGAAATGCCGAGCGGCGAGCTTTACGCCCGCTGGCTGCAGGCCGCGGCGCTGACGCCCTTTTTCTGCTCGCACTCGGTCGGCTGGGTCGGAAATAAGGAGCCGTGGGAATTTGGTGATGAGTTTACCAAGATCAATCGCGCGACCGTCGAGCTCCGATACCAGTTTCTGCCTTACATTTACTCACTTTTCCGTGAACATGAGCGTACCGGCTCGCCGGTTATGCGGCCGCTATGGTACGAATTTCCAAAGGACAAGCAAACGTACCTGGTTGGCGACCAGTATATGCTCGGCAGTGATATTTTGGTTGCTCCCGTCGTGAGGGAAGGTATGCGAACACGCGGTATCTATCTTCCTGTCGGCGCCGAATGGATCGATTGGTGGACGGGAGCAAAACTCGAAAGCGGTAAAACGCATTATCTGCAAACGCCGCTCGATCGGCTACCGTTGTTTGTCCGGGTCGGATCGGTCGTTCCGGCGCAGGGCGTCATCCAGCACACGGGCGAAATGCCGGGCACTTCGATCACCTTGAACGTTGCGGCCGGTATTCCTGGCGACAAAACAGAGGTTGCCAGGCTGTTTCAGGACGCCGGTGATGGATACGGCTATCGGCGTGAAGAATGGCGCGAGGTCGAGATCACGCATCGCCGCGGTGTTCTTTCGATAAAACGAACAGGCAGTTTTAACGGGCAAAAGATAGGAGCGATCGAAGTTCGGGGTATTGCTGAAAGGCCGAAAGAGATCACTGCCGACGGTCGAAAACTGGATTTTGATCTTCAGCCGGAAACAAAACGGCTAACCATACGGCTCAGGGGAGATGAGAGAGAGATATTGTTGGTCCGATAGTCCGACGTTGGGATGGCAGGCCCGATAGGTCTAGCTGTGGGCTTACCGGGCTCGGGCGGTCGAATTTCTGATGATAAGCGTCGGTTCGACGTTGAGTACCGACTCTGAATTGCCGTTTCGTTCTTCGGCGAGTTCTTCCAGTACCGTTTTTGCCGCGAGCCGTCCCATCTCGAAAAGCGGTTGGCGAATCGTCGTCAAAGCGGGATTGTGGAACGCCGCGCCGTAAATATCGTCAAAACCCACGACAGATACATCTTCGGGCACGCGCCGACCAACTTCCTCCAGCGCCCGTATCGCACCGATCGCCGAAACATCATTAAAGGCAAAAAGTGCCGTGAATGGCTCGTTTGCGGCTATCAGCTTCCTTGTTGCCGCATATCCGATCTCGGGCGATGGAAGATCGCCCTCAAGCTGCTGTATCAGTTTGGGGTCAATGGGAATGCCGCGTAAGTAGGCCGCTCTGGTTATCGTCTCAAAACGCTCTTCGGTATCGGAACTGAACTCCTGCCCCTTCAACAGGGCAACCCGGCTATGCCCCAGATCGAACAAATGGCCGATACCAAGTTCTGCCGCGTGCCGGTGATTAAGAACCACATTCGTCACACCGGCGATCTCTTCGTGTCCTGATACGTTAACGACCGGCAGGGTCGGTTCGAACCTTATAGGCGTATCCACCGCGATTATTCCCTCTACCTGGCGTTCGACCAGAACTTCTGGCAGCTTTCCGAGCAGATCTTCGCGGTGCAGATGGCTGGCGGTCAAATAAAAGAATCCCTCGCTGGTAAGGGCCGATTCAACGCCGTTCAGTACCATTGCCGAATATCCGTCGCTCAATTCCGGGACCAGGACGCCAAGTGTATGCGTCCGCTGTGCCCGAAGCGAGCGGGCAAGGTAGTTCGGACGGTAGTTTAACTCCTTTGCTGCCAGGAAGATGCGATTCTTGGTCTCCTCCGGGATAGAATCCGCCGATGGGCGCTTGTTGAGAACAAGAGAAAGCGTGGTCGTTGAAAGGCCCAGATGAGCAGCAAGCTGCTTGAGGCTCACCGTCTCACGGCCGGCGCGGCCGGCGGCACCTTTTTTTGGTTCGATCTTGCCTGACATTATGAGAAAAGGGTTCCCGGAGCGAACGACCGGAGAAAATGCCGCTCAAGCCTGCTGGTTTTCAGCACGTTAGCACCAATCCACGGGGATTGCCAGTCTGATGCCGCCGCAAAAGCTAGATCGGAATGGCAAATCCGACCCTCTTACACCGACAGATTGTCCGCACCTGATAGGGTTCAGGCTGTAAGAATACGCCTATTTATCCTTGACAGCCAGCCGGGAATGATGCTATCAATTTGGTACTAAAACGATTTACTCAAACGATTTAATAGGCTTCAATCAGTATATTCCGGCTCGCACGCAAGGTGCAAATCGACACGCCGGCGAGTCGCGACACCAACGGTGTCATTGGTCAAGTTCGAATTTCTTGGAGGAACCTATGCGGCAAGCAACTTTCTCGTGGATCAGGCTGACTCTCTCTTTTGTATTCGTGGCGCTTCTATCGACAGCCGCCATGGCCCAGTTTCGGGCCGGTGTTCAAGGCGTCGTATCAGACGGCGCGGGCGGCGTAGTGCCGGGAGCAACGGTCACTTTGACCAATAAAGACACCAATCAAACACAGACGACCCAATCGAGCAGCGACGGGTTTTATCGCTTTGCATCGCTTGCGCCGGGCCGATATACGCTTTCGGTCGAAAAAGACGGATTCAAGAAAGGTGTTGTCGATGACGTAAAGGTCGATGCCGAGGCGATCAAAGGGCAGGACGTTGCCCTCGCCGCGGGCGTGATAAGCGAGACGGTCACGGTGGAAGCAGATTCTGCTCCGCTCCAGACCGAAGATGCGAGCATCCGCAAGACGATCACGACCCAGGAAGTCCAGCAGTTGCCGCAGATAGGGCGTGACCCGTATGAATTGATCCGTTTGACGCCCGGCATCGTTGGCCTCGGTGCACGAGGCAGCGGCGGCGGATCGGTGGGCCTGCCGAACACATCAGGCCCCGGCGGTTCCAATAACTCGATCTTTCAGACCGAAAACGGCGTTCCGATCTCAGCCAACGGCCAACGCGGAAGCTCGAACAACTTTCAGATTGATGGCGTCAGCGTAAACAGCCAGAACTGGGGCGGTTCGGCGATCATTACCCCGTCGCAGGAGATAGTCAAAGAAATACAGGTCCTTACCTCTACCTATTCCGCTGAGGACGGCCGCAACAGCGGTGCCCAGATCAAGACGATCACGCAGAACGGGACCAACAATTGGCACGGAAGCTTGTTTTTCAAGCATACCGACCCGTCTATGAACGCCTTCAACAATATGCCGATCTCGATCAGGGGTGTCGGCGTCGAGGGGCCAAAGCGGGTCGAGCGAAAGTATCAAAGTTACGGTGGAAGCATCGGCGGCCCGCTCCCGTTCTTTAATTTCGGCGACGGCGGCGGCCCGGCATTTCGCGCGGGCAGGGACAGGAGTTGGTTCTTTTTCGCCTATGAAGGGCTTCGAGAGAACACGAATGTCCCCTATTATTCGTGGATCGAGACGGATGATTACCGGAACGCGATCCTTAGCCAGAGGGCAGGGAGTGTAACGGCGGCAATAGTCGGTGCTCCGGGCGGCGATCCGCGGACCTTGCAGATTATCGCACCGCGGCGAAACATCCAGAATCGTTGGGCGTGCGGCCCGAACGATGCGGTCCTCCTCAACAATTTCACTGCGAACCAGGTCGGCGACGGCATCGATTTTGGCTCACTGACCGGCACATACGGGACCTATGCCGCAAATAACACCGCCGGGGGCGGGCTTGACGGCATTGCCGATCTTCAGTGCGGCCTGCTTCCAAACGAAAGGAGCAATCGCGGGAACCAATATTTTGGCCGCGTCGATTTTCAGGTCACAGAGCAGGCAAAACTTGCATTTACGGCTACGATCACCCCGGCTAGATCAGGCGGCATGTACAGTTCAGCGCAAAGCCGTCCGCAGGCCGACTTTTTCTCAGACCGGCTAAATTTTGCCACAGCCGCG
>CAUJFK010000205.1 GCA_963169175.1 Acidobacteriota bacterium
TTTCTGACCAATGCGGCCAAGACGACCGAGAATGGTTTGTCAAAAGATGCGGCGATCCGTGCGATGACGCTTGGGCCGGCCGAGATCTTTGGCGTCGCTGACCGGCTTGGGTCGGTCGAGGCGGGAAAGATCGCGAACCTGACCGTCGTCAGGGGCGATGTGTTCGGAAATCAAAAGGTCATCACGCACGTATTTGTTGACGGCGCCGTGTTTCAGCCGAAACCGCCGGCACCGGCGGGCCCCGGCGGACGCGGGCCGCGTGCCGGAGCACCGGGAGCAGTGAATCGAGGCGACGCGGAAACCTCACCCGGTTCGGTTGCCGGTACATACGCCATTGCGATCGATATTCCCGGCCAGCCGTTGAGCGGCACTTTGACAATAACGCAGCAAGGGTCGTCGCTTGCGGGCACTCTATCGACCGAGCTTGGTTCCGGCCCGCTTACCGAAGGGCAGCTTTCGGGCAACAGCGTCAGTTTCGCCGGTTCGGTCAGCGTTGGCGGCCAGACGGTGCCGTTCACGGTCAAGGCGACGGTGGCGGGCACGCGGCTTTCGGGCACGATCGATTCGACGCAGGGTTCATTCGCTCTTTCAGGCACAAAAAATCCGTAACAAGCGGCCAGCAGCGATCAGCTTTTAATCAAAGTTATGAAACGAATAATCAGCTTTCTGATCATCTCGGTCATTTTATCGGCCGTCATACCTGTTTCGGCCCAGCAGTCGGGCGAAGTTCTTATCAAGAACGCCACCGTCCTGACGGCGGTCAAGGGAACGCTTCCGGCGACGGACATTCTTATCCGCGACGGCAAGATATTTCGTATAGGCAAGGGCCTGACGGCCGGTGCGGGAGCAAAGGTCATCGATGCGACGGGCAAATTTGTTTCGCCCGGCATCATTGACGCCCATTCGCATTCGATGTTGTCGGCGATAAATGAAGGTTCGCTGGCAGTAACGTCGATGACGCGTGTCCGCGATGTGCTCGATCCGCATGACATCGCCATTTACCGGGCGCTTGCGGGCGGTGTTACGGCGGCGAACCTGCTGCACGGATCGGCAAACCCGATCGGCGGGCAGAGCCTGACCGTAAAATTCAAATGGGGACACCCGACCGAAGATTATCCGATCCCTGACGCGATGCCGGGCATCAAGTTCGCACTTGGCGAGAATGTAAAGCGTTCGAGTTTTCAGCCGCAGGCAGGGCAAACCGTGCGGTATCCGCGGACCCGAATGGGCACGATGGAAACTATCCGCGATGCGTTCCGTCGGGCGCGTGATTATAAGCAGGCATGGGACGATTATCGTGCAAAAAAGACAAAAGTGCCGCCGCGAGTTGATGAAGAACTGCAGCCGCTGGTCGAGGTCCTCGAAGGCAAACGGCTTGTTCATTGTCACGGCTATCGTTCGGACGAACATTTGAACCTTTTGCGCCTGGCCGAAGAGTTTGGTTTTCGCATCGGCACGCTTCAGCACGGGCTTGAGGCTTACAAGATCGCGCCGGAGATTGCCAAACACGGTGCCGGCGTCTCAACATTTACCGATTTCTGGAGCTATAAGATCGAAGCTTACGACGCCATTCCTTATAACGCCTATATTTTGTGGAAGAACGGCGTTGTTGTCTCGATCAATTCCGATGATGACGGCCGTATGCGTCGGCTTAACCTCGACGCGGCGAAGATAATGAAATACGGCGGCGTTCCCGAACAGGACGCGCTGCAGATGATCACGCTTAATCCCGCAAAGCAGCTGCACATTGACAAGCGCACCGGTTCGATCGAGGTTGGCAAGGATGCCGACATCGTAATATGGAACGAACATCCGTTCAGCCCGTATTCGCACCCTGAGATAACGATGATCGAAGGCGTAGTTTATTTTGACCGTGCGGCCGATATCGCAAACAGGAGCGTGCTTGCAAAAGAACGCGAGGAACTTGAGAAGCTTGAGGTCAACAAAGCTCCGTCAAGCGGCGGCACCGCCCCGCGTGTCCCAACCGAACGCGTCCGCGGCGACCGCGACGACGCCGATCGCGAGAACCGGGACAATGATCAGTGAAGTATAACTTTTTATCCATAAAGAAATCGCTCGCCGCCGAGGATCAAATAAAATGAACATTCGTCGTTTCCAAATTCTGACATTTCTTTTCTCCGTGACTCTGTGCCTCTGTGGTGAGAGTCTTGCCCAGAGCGACGGTTCGCAGCAGAACAAGACCGGCCGTGCGGGCACATTTGCGATAGTTGGTGCACGTGTCGTCACGGTTTCGGGTGCGGTGATCGAGAATGGGGCGGTCGTTATTCAAAACGGCAAGATCGCGGCGGTCGGAACGGGCCTTTCCATTCCGTCGGGTGCCGAAAAGATCGATGGCAAGGGCCTATCCGTTTATCCGGGCATGATCGATTCCGCTACGGGCCTCGGCCTGGCGGAGATCGGCCAGGGCGCGAACGCGACAATGGACATCGCCGAAACGGGAACGAACAACGCCAATGCAAAAGCTATCTCGGGCATCAATCCGCATTCGTCGCATGTAAATGTAACGCGCGTTAACGGCATCACAACGGTCATGTCCGCCCCGACCGGCGGCCTGATCGCCGGGCAAAGCGCCATCATCAACCTGAACGGATCGACGCAGGCAGAAATGGCGGTCGTCCCGACGGCGGCGTTGGTGATAAATTTTCCGCGTATCGCGGGCGGCGGCGGCGGCTTTGGCGGCTTTGGCGGATTTGGACGGCCGCAGACCGATTTTAACGAGCTTGTCCGGCGCCGCGACACGCAGATCGACGAACTCAAAAAGCTTTTTACCGAAGCCGTCAACTACGGCCGGGCGATGGACGCCTATGCAAAGGACAAAACGCTGCCCGAACCGGCCGTCAACCTGCCGCTCGAGGCGCTTGTGCCCTATGCCCGCGGCGAAAAGCCGATAGTTTTTGCCGCCGAACGCGAACGCGATATCCGCGCGGTCGCTAAATTTGTTTCCGAATTGAAGCTGAAGGGAATTATCTCAGGCGCGCAGGAAGCATGGAAGGCGGCCGATGTGCTCAAGGCGAACAACATCGCCGTCATCTACACAAATGTTTACGATCTGCCGACGCGGGACGACGATCCTTATGACATTCAGTTCGAAGGGCCTTCAAAGATAAAGCAGGCGGGCATCCGTTTTGCAATTTCGACCGGCGGCCAGGGATCGGATAACCGCGATCTGCCGTATCACGCCGGCCTCGCCGGTGCTTACGGCCTTTCGCGCGAAGATGCGCTCAAGTCGGTCACGATATACCCGGCGGAAATTCTCGGTATTGCCGACCGTCTCGGTTCGATCGACGTCGGCAAAATGGCAAACATCGTCGTCACCGACGGCGACATCCTCGATCCGCGTACTAATATCAAATACGAATTCATCGCCGGCCGCCTAATCCCGCTGACCAGCCGCCACACCGAATTAAGAGACAGCTTCGAAAACCGAAAGCTCCCCGCAGTGCAATAGCGGTCCTCTTTTTCGTGAATTTCGCGTCTTCCTTTCGTGATTTTCGTGGTAAAGTCCTAATCCTGACCACGAAAACCACGAAACTAAACCGAAACACACGAAACAAAACCAACAATGCCGCAAGCCCGCACGTTAGTACGAGCTTAATAGACACGCTGCATATTAAGCCCTTACTAACGTGCGGGCCTCCGCAAATTTCCTTTCGTGATTTTCGTGGTAACGGCTTAAAACCTCAACCACGAAAACCCCGAAAAAAACCGAACTTTCGTTTCCCGTTTCGTGGTAATGGCCGAAAAACCCTAACCACGAAATTCCCGAAACAAAACCGAAGCGCACGATAGTCCGTGAGGAAAATTCCTGCGTCCACGTGGAAAATCGACGACGACATTTTCTGCGCCGGGCCACTCATCCGACCGCATAAGCGGCCATATACCGCCTTGTTCGAGCGAAGAAAAATTAGCTCTGTTATTAGCAAATGAAGATGTCCTATTTTGTTAGCACATCAAATGTCCGGTTTTGGTTTTAGATTTTTCTTTCATTTTATTTATCCAGTAGCAGCAGAAGCTGTGGGAATGTGGGAAACTTGCGGCGTCTTTTGCCGGAAGTTTTCCAAGCTGCTGAGGGAAACTGCGTCTTTTGCCGTTTTCCTTGGCAGCGGCATGTCCACAGCCTTCTTGTTGCGTGGTCTTCCGTTTGATTTCTTATTACGAA
The DNA here is from genome assembly GCA_963169175.1 of Acidobacteriota bacterium. Taxonomy (GTDB): domain Bacteria; phylum Acidobacteriota; class Blastocatellia; order Pyrinomonadales; family Pyrinomonadaceae; genus OLB17. Next base: position 4,181 of record CAUJFK010000205.1, read on the forward strand.
GATCACCCTGGGCTGTATAGCTGCCGATCTGCTGCGGGCCGTAGCCGATGCTGATGTGGCCGTCCAGGTGCTGATAGACCGTCACGCGGCAGCCATCCATCGACCGACGCCAGCTCTGTTTTTCTATTTGCAGCGTCAGATTCTTGTACTTAATGGTATTGTCGCGATTGACCGTCCGCTGGCTCTGGACAGAGAACACCAGATCGAGATCATTTCGCATGCATGGCACAAAGGCTGTCTGGTCCGGCTCGGCCGCCTGGACAGCAAACTTCCGGTTGAACTCACGGACATAGCTTTTCAGAAAGCGGTTGGCTTCTTCGATAGTCTTTATCCCTCTTATGCGAAGTTCCTGCGGAAGCCGCCCCTGCCAGGTGCGAAAGCTCCTTTCGGATCGTCCCCGGGCCTGCGGCGAATAGGCCGCTATCATCTGTATGCCGAGGTCGCGAAGAGCACGCCCTACTTGCGTCAGAGCCTGCTTATCTACTGGCTCTCCGGCCTTTGGCGTCGTCCAGAAGTGGCTCGCCCGGTCTGAATACAAGCTGCAGAACAGCCCCTTCTTTTTAATAACTTCCCGGATCGCCTGCATCACCGTCCGGGTCGATTCCTCATTCACCAGTTGGGCATAATAGATCTCGCTTGTCGCGTCGTCCAGAATAACGATCAGATCAAAGTATCGGCCATCGCCAAACCACTGGTGCTCTGACCCGTCTATGTGCAGCATCATTCCCACCAGCGGCTTTCTTTCGCGCCGTTTCCTGTGCTTCTTTCGCTTGCCCGATCGAGCCACAAGCCCCGACTTCTGAAGCAGATTCTTTACCCACGTGTAGCTGAAACAAATGTCGTGATCCTCAGACAACTTCTCGTGAAAATGCCGCACGTTGAAGTCGAAATACTTTTCCCGATACAGCCTCAGAACCTCCTCCACCTCTCCAGCCGGCACCCGCCGCGGACTCTCCTTGCCCACTCGCCCATCAAACAACCCGTCGATCCCAACCTCTTCATACTTCGCCTTTATCCGACCCAAATGCCGGTAGCTCAGCCCCAATATATCCGCCGCCTCGATCCAATTTATCTTCTTTGCATACGCTCGCAAGATAATCTCCTGTCTTGTCATCGCCTTCTCCATCGCGATCTCCGGGTAATTTCTCATGACTCCTTTCTATAGCCATTTACCCTCAACCGCCGAAAGCGGACATCTCACCTGCTATTCTCGTAGGACATATGATGTGCTAACTACA
>CAUJFK010000206.1 GCA_963169175.1 Acidobacteriota bacterium
TCCCCCATAATCCGCTATTAATTATTATCCCGCAACGCAGTCTTATCGTGGCTATGTGATAGTTGACGGCATAGCTAAGATGCGTGATATCCAACTTGGCCCGGAAGAAGGTGAGCACCAGCAGATCCTCTCCGGCCTCGAGGCCGATGAGGCCGTTGCGACGAGCAACCTGGAGCAATTGTTTGAAGGAGCGAAGGTGAGTTTCTAGTTCCTGGTTCCTGGTTCCTAGATTTTGATTGAGTTGACGATTTGAGAGGAAGAAGATATGGCAACGATCACTAGATTTGAAGAAATTGAGGCATGGAAAATTGCACGCGAATTGACACGAGACATTTATCGGATCACATCGAGCGGTGCCTTTGCCAAGGATTTCGGGCTTTGCGATCAGATTCGAAGAGCTGCGGTATCGATCATGTCCAACATTGCTGAAGGGTTCGAGCGTGACGGAAATAAGGAGTTCTGTAACTTCCTCTCAATCGCCAAAGCGTCTTCGGGTGAGGTCAAGTCGCAGCTCTATATTGCCCTCGATCAGAACTATATCTCAGCGGAAGATTTCAAGGCCATCTATGACCGTGCGAGCGAGAATGGCCGGGTAACCGCCGGGTTGATCAACTATCTCCGCCAATCAGATTTGAAAGGGATCAAGTTCCGACATTGACCGAAAAACTAGAAACTAGAAACCAGGAACCTAGAAACTAGAAACCAGGAACTAGAAACTAGAAACCAGGAACCTAGAAACTAGAAACTTAAAGTATGCAGTGGTTAGCTGAAATTTGCGTTCATCGCCCCGTGTTTGCAACCGTGATCGTTCTTTTTCTTACGGTTGTTGGCGGGTTCAGCTTTTTCACGCTTGGCGTTGACAGGTTTCCGAAGATCGACCTGCCGACCATATCTGTGCGAACGTCCAATCCCGGGGCGGCACCTGAAGAAGTAGAGACCGAGATCACCGACGTGATCGAAGGTGCCCTGAATACTGTGCCGGGTGTTGAGGAGATGCGATCGAGCTCGTCGCGCGGGAGTTCGAACGTCACATTGACGTTCAATCTCGAAAAGGATCCCGACGTAGCCTTTCAGGAAGTACAGCAAAAGCTCTCCACAATAACATTCCGCCTGCCGGAAACCGCCGATCCGCCTGTCGCCCAAAAATCTGACCCTGACTCACAGCCAATACTGATGTACACCATCAGTGCTCCGCGCAGCATCATGGAACTCACCGAGCAGGTTGAGAACCTTGTGCAGGAACGCATCGAATCAGCGGACGGCGTCGGTGAAGTTTTTATGTGGGGAGCGCGTAACCCGCAGGTGCAGGTCAGCGTAAACCCGGACCGGCTCCGGGCCTACAACATTCCCGTCACCGATGTGACCGCGGCGATCAGGTCGCAGAACCAGGAAATGCCTGGCGGCAATATTGTTGAGGGCCGGCGGACGCTTGGCGTCAGGACGATGAGCAAGTTGGCGAGTGTTGAAGAATTTAATGATATCGTCATCGCCACCCGCAACGGCTTTCCGATCCAGATCCGTGATATCGGATCGGTGCAGCTGACAGGTGCCGAACCAAGCTCGGCCGCTTCGCTGGACGGCGTAACGTCGGTTTCCGTCGGTGTCAGGAAACAGGCCGGAGCGAACACTATCGCGGTCATCAGGAACGTCAAGCAGCGCATGGCGAATATCATGCCGACACTTCCTGACGACATGAAACTGGCGGTCATACGCGACCAGTCAGAATTTATTGAAAATTCGCTTCACGCGATCGAAGAGCACCTTATTCTTGGCGGTATCTTCGCCGCTGTCGTTGTATTTCTTTTCCTGTGGAACTTTCGCTCGACGCTTATCTCGGCATTCGCGATTCCGGTTTCGATCATCGCTGCGTTTGCGGCCATTGCCGCGTTCGGCTATTCGCTGAACCAAATGACGATGCTGGCCCTAACGCTAATGGTCGGTATTGTTATCGATGACGCGATTGTCGTACTCGAGAACATCTACCGCTACGTTGAAGAAAAGGGAATGGACCCATTCCGCGCCGCCATTGAAGGCACACGGGAGATCGGCCTTGCCGTGCTGGCGACAACACTCTCGCTGCTCGCGGTGTTCATACCTGTCGGGTTTATGCAGGGCATTGTCGGCCGCTTTATGTCCTCGTTCGGCCTGACCGCAGCCGCGGCAATTGCAGTGTCGCTGATCGTGTCGTTCACGCTGACCCCGATGCTTGCGGCACGGTGGATCAAACGGCCGAAGAAAGACGCGTCCGCACAATTTGAAGAGGGTGTGACGGCGGACGAACAATTGCCCGGTGCCGCGGAAACAGGACACACGACCGATTCCAAAGACGGCTGGTTCTATCGCAAGATCGACGGGACATATACCTGGTTGCTCAAGCTGGCGATGCGGTACAGGTGGGCCGTGGTGCTTATCTGCATTGCAACCGTTGCTTCGATCGTTCCGCTTTATAAATTTGTCGGAATGGCGTTCCTGCCGGACGAGGATGAATCGCTGTTTCAGGTAAACGTCCGCGGGCCGCAGGGAACATCGCTTTCGGCCACGCAATCGATGCTTGACCGCATTGCTCGGGACATCAGAGCGGAGGTTCCGGGCGTCAGGAACACCCTTATCCTCGCCGGTTTTGGCCGCGGGTCAGGATCGAATAACGGTTTTATAAACGTATCGCTGTTCCCGGTCGCGGAACGCAAGAAGGCGCAGTCGGAGCTTATCAACCAAACGCGGCAGATCGCGCGGAAATATGCGTCGAAGGATTATCAGGTAACTGTCTCAGCCTCATCTTCGATCGCCGGAAGCATCGGCCTTGGTCGGGGCGGATCGGGCGTGGCGATGTACATCGCGGGGCCCGACATGGAAAAGTTGACCGAGTATGCCAACACAATGGTCGAAAAGATGAAGCAGGACCCGATCTATCGCGATCCTGACACTTCTATCGAAGTTGGCAACCCTGAGATCCGCGTTACGATCGACCGGACCAAAGCCGCAGATCTGGGTGTTCGGGCCGGCGATGTGGCCCAGGCGCTGAACATTCTCTCGGCCGGCCAGATCGTATCGACCTACAGTGAAAATTCTGAGCAATACGATGTTGTTGTCCGTGCCGAGGAATCATATCGCCGGGACCGCAACAACTTCAACTTTTTTACGGTTGCCTCTTCGAATCGTCCTGCATCTACGGCCGGGCAAACCGTTAAACCGGGACAATCCGCCGGAGCAACCGGCATTGTCGAACTTTCGCGTGTCATAAAGATCGCTGAAGGGACGGCCCCTTCGTCCATTAGCCGCCTGAATCGGCAGCGACAGGTGACGGTGTCAGCTGGACTGCCGCCGAACGCGCCGGAATCAGACGCAATTGCCAAGCTGCAGAGCATTGCCGATGGACTGAATATGCCGGCCGGATATGTGACGGGCGTTACCGGCCAGTCAAAGGAATTGCAAAAGGCCTATAACGCGTTTCTTTACGCATTTTTGCTTTCGTTCGTGTTCATGTATCTGATCCTTGCGGCACAGTTCGAATCGTTCATCCACCCGGTGACGATCCTGTTGACGCTGCCGCTGGCCATACCTTTTGCTCTTCTATCGACCGCGATCGCGGGGCAAACACTAAATATCTTTTCGGCCCTCGGCATTCTGTTGCTTTTCGGCATCGTGAAAAAGAACGCGATCCTGCAGATCGATCACACAAATACGCTTCGGGCCCGCGGGCTGAACCGTTATGACGCGATCATCCAGGCAAACCGCGACCGGCTGCGGCCGATCTTGATGACCACGCTCGCCCTGGTCGCCGGAATGATTCCGCTCATTTGGGGAAGCGGGGCCGGTGCTGCAACAAACCGGTCGATCGGCATCCTGGTTGTCGGAGGCCAGTCAATGTGCCTGCTGCTGACACTGTTGGCCGTGCCGGTGTTCTATTCACTGTTCGATGATGCCGGCGACACGGCGATCGCCCGAGGCATCCGAGCCCGCACTCAAGGAGCATCGGCGGCGATAAAGCGTGTCTTCAGGCGGGGCCGGCCCGCCGAGGCGATCGCACGGCGTGATGAGGTGAATGAAGCTCCTGGGCCGCAAACATAAGATCGATAAACAGTTGGGGGCACTGTACGCTGGTTCCGTTACCGGGCGAGCGTTTTTCGTAGTTCGGATGGAGGTTGTCCGATGAATAAAGTTTTATCCATTTGTCTTCTAATGCTTTTGTTTGCGGCAGGAGTTTCTGCCCAGGATCTGACGCCGACACCGACGCCGGTTCCCGTCCCGGCCGTCTCCGGTGCTGCCCTTCCATCCGAGCCGCCTCCCATTGCCCCTGATTTTCAGGCACCGTCGCGTCCGCTGCCCAGCTCAGAACGTGTTGGGGTCGATGTGTCGAATCAGTTGTCGCTCACGCTTGAGAATGCTGTGGAAATGGCGCTGCGGAATAATAATGATATCGATACCTCGCGCAACGATGTGCAGATCGCCGAATTCAATTTCCGCGCCGCGCGCGGCATATATGATCCGGTCATCGGGACCGAAAGCTATTACGATAGCCGAACGACGCCGACGGCATCCATCATTGGCGGTGCGACGAACGGCAGCGTGACGCTGCAGCAATATTTCGGCAACGCCGGCGTCACCGGCCCTTCACCGTGGCAAGGCGGGAATTATTCGTTCGGGTTCACGTCTTCGCGGACAAACACGTCG
>CAUJFK010000207.1 GCA_963169175.1 Acidobacteriota bacterium
GATATTCCAAAGGTCGAATTGCAGAATGCCGAATGCCGCGCGCGTTTCGGGGAACGCGGGATGAATTCCGCGCGTCCTGGCCATCTCACACGATGCATCAAGTGCGGCAAAATAAACTTCCTCCTGGATCTTTGCCGAAAGCGCTCTCGCTTCTTCCGAATCAAACGGAAGCCGCAAGGCAAAGAACACATCCTGCAATCCCATCACACCAAGCCCGATATTCCGCCAGCGGTTGTTTGAATCCTTTGTACTCGGGATCGCATAATAATTCAGATCGATCACGCGGTCGAGCTGTCGAACCGCAAGGCGGACGTTGACTCGGAGTTTTTCGAAATCGAACTCAGCCGGAACGCCAGCGTCCCGCTGGCCAGTCGCCGCCGGGACGGCGGCGTTCCTTATGTACCGGGCCAGATTCAGCGAGCCGAGGTTACATACCGCCGTTTCGCTGTCGGACGTGACCTCGATTATCTCGGTGCAGAGATTTGAAAGGTGAACGACGTTGCCGGCCTTGGCCGTCTGATTGGATTTTTTATTAGAAGCGTCCTTAAATGTCATCCAGCCGTTGCCCGTCTGTGCCATTGTCCGCATCATTTTGGCGTAAAGGTCGCGGGCCTTAATCTGGCGAACAAACATGCCTTCCTCTTCGGCTTTCTGATACGCAGCTTCAAATTCTACGCCGTACAGATCGGGAAATTGCGGCACTGTTTTTGGGTCGAACAGCGACCACATCTCATCTGCCTCAACGCGGCGCATAAACAGGTCCGGTATCCAATTTGCGATATTGAGGTTATGCGTCCGGCGTGCTTCGTCACCGGTATTGTCGCGGAGTTCTAGAAAATCTTCGATATCGGCGTGCCAAGTTTCAAGATAGACACACGCCGCTCCCTTTCGCTTGCCGCCCTGATTGACGGCGCACACAGACGAATCAAGTGTCTTTAACCACGGTACGATCCCGTTCGAATGTCCATTCGTCCCGCGTATCAGCGAACCCTGCGAACGGACGCGATGATAGGCGATCCCGATGCCGCCCGAAAATTTCGAAAGCATCGCAACATCGGAATACTTTTTATAGATACTCTCAAGGCTGTCCTGCGGCGAATCCAGCAAAAAGCACGACGAAAGCTGTTCATGTTTTGTGCCCGAATTAAATAGCGTCGGCGTCGAAGGCACATATTCAAGCGATGAAAAAAGCCTGTAAAGTTCGATCGCCTCACCCGGCGTTTCGGAAAGGCCGCAAGCGACGCGCATCCAGAAGAACTGCGGGGTCTCGATAACATCTCGCGTTACCGGATTCTTTAGCAGATATCTGTCGTACAAAGTACGTAGCCCAAAGAATTCGAATAGATCGTTGCGGGTCTGGTCTATTGCGTCATTGAGCTTGCGGCTGTTTTCCGAAACGAAGTTGACCACGCGCGGGGCGATCAATCCTTCTTTCACCCCAAACGCGATCGACTGTGAGAATGAATGTATCTCCTGATTGCGGACCTCTTTTTCAATATATTGATTCAGAAGGCGGGCCCCGAGGTGTGAGTACTCAGGCTCTTCAAAGATAAGGCTGGCTGCCGTTTGGATAGATAGTTTATCCAGCTCCTTCGTAGTTGCCCCGTCGTACAAACCACTGATCGTCTTGGTCGCAATGCGAAGCACGTCAACATTCGGAAGCCGATATGTACAGCGTGAGATCGCCTTGACGATCTTATTGATATCAACCGGTTCGGACGATCCGCTGCGCTTTTTAACGCACATTGTTGTCTGTGCTGTTTCTTCCGGAGCAGGTGCAGTACCCGCGTTAGTGTGGTTGATAAAACTATCCATGCCGATCTCCGATCACTTAAGCTTTCATTTCAATATCATGCCGTGATCGATGCTTCCTGCATCGACCGCTATTAGGGTAAACGTATCCTATGTGCGCTTATCATAAGGATCGGCGCCCAGGTTGAGCCAACGGGTTTGCTTTGGATTGATTTGCGCCTTTCGGCTTCCTACCGGCTGCCGTCTATCCGGTACGATGGCCCGGATCACACGGTTTCTTATCTTGGCAGTCGTCGTTCCCCATTACTGCTCGCGGGGCGCGTAAAGCGGTAAAAACCACTTTTTAATTCCCGAAGTAACCAAAAACTCAACTCCACGTTCCTTCAGTGGATATAGACTATATGGTAGCGGTCGGAGTTTGTCAACCCAAAATATTGTGGGTGCACAAGTAGTATGATCGGCGGGCAGAGTGACGCGGCCAGATGCGAAAACTGGCCCGAACGTCACGAAAAAAAGCCGCCGTCCTGTTCAGGCATTCTCGCTTGCAAAGACGGACATCGCGGCGTCCTTCAACGCCTCCATCATTCGCCGGTAAGGCCCCGGGCCGTAGCTGATCCTGGCAACACCCAGCGCGGCCAAGTCCTGATTCGGCGGAACATCGGCCATGACCATAATGTTCACCGGCAGCGGCGACCGCCGGCAAAGTTCGCGTATCAATTCCGTCTCGCGCAGGCCGGGTGCGAAAAAGCCGCTGGCCCCGGCTTCGGCATATGCCTGTGCCCGCTCGACTGCCGCCTCAAGCTGCTCATGAGTGTGCGGACCGGGCAGCGTTTTTAGAAAAATGTCGGTCCGTGCGTTTATGAACAACTGCAGGGCATGTTTGCTCGCTTCAGCTCGGACCGCGGCGATCCTTTCGCGTTGCTCCGCAATCGAATAAAGTCCCTCACCGCCAACTATCTGGTCCTCAAAATTGATCCCGACTGCACCAGCCGCGATCACCTTTGCAACGTTCGCCCTTAACTCGCTCAGACCCGCCGTATATCCGCCTTCGAAATCTAATGTGACAGGCAGATCGACACTTGCCGTAATGCGCGTCAGGTTTGCTATTGCGGCGTCCATCGGCAGTTCCTCACCGTCGCTGTACCCGTTTGCCGCCGCGACCGACCAGCTGCCTGTCGCTATCGCCTTAGCTCCCGCATCCGCGACGGCCTTTGCGGTTCCGGCATCCCAAATGTTGAACAGTATGACCGGATCACCCTTGACGTGGAGCCGAGCGAATATCCCGGCCTTTTCATTTTGTGAATTCATATTTTATAGTCAGCTTTTTCTTCAGTGGATAGAGGTTAGTTTCATCGTTCCAACTATCCACTGAAGGCCTCTGGCCGTCGCTATGCCGCGGCACCCGGCACAATGTCATGCTACCGTTAACTTCGCTCTATCTGCAACGGCCCTCGCATCGGCCTATTAGCAAATGTCCGCGAGGGAACATTCCATCACGGATGAGTTCTTTACATTTAAATTCGCTGACCTTTATACTTTGTTGAGATGCTGGCTGGACAGGTAAAGCAAGCGATAGGTGTATTAGTAGTGCTGGCCTCGCTCTGCGCTTCGTCGATCGCTGCGTGTGCGTGTGCTTGTACGCATCACCGGCCAACGGCGGCGGCTGCAAACACCTGCCACGCCGCAAGTCATGCTTCTGCCAAAGAAACCGTTTCGGAAGATGTGGCGGACACAGGTTGCAGATGTTTTGTAAATGCACCAAGCCCATTTCTATCCGCAAAATCCAAATTTCCGGGCGACGCCTTGCACGACGGCCCGATCGCGCAGAAGTACATCGACGCCTACGTCGTAATGCAGGCCGCTTCGACTCAACCCGAAATTTTTAGGCCGTCGGTCGGATATCACGGTTCCGTTCACAGCCAACGCCCTCCTGCTCGAGCCCCTCCGCGCCTGTAAGCCTTGAAAACCTATCCATTTTGCCGGTGCAGGCATCTCGGTAAGCATTTTCTTTTCCGAAGGACCGCGTTCCCGGCAGGCTTATAATTTTTATCCAACGATCGGAGGAAATCGTGAAGAATTTTATTTTGCTGTTATTTATCGCTCTCATCGGGAGCGGTTATTCATACGCACACACAGCGTTCACGCTCGTCAGCAGCGAGGTCAAGACCGTAAAGGCGGGCGATGTTGCGTCATTAGAGAAGGGCCAATCCATCGGAAAACGCGAAGGTTCTACGCTTACGTTCACCGAAAAAGAGGTAAGGCTTGTCGTCATCACCGGTCCTGAGGACGATATGTTGTCGTATCGGATACAGGGCGTTCGCAACCCGACGCTTGCCGTACCGGCGGGAGCAACGCTGAAGATACTTTTCATAAATGTCGATGCAGACATGCGGCACGACGTTCGGTTCGGCCACGTTATGGAACCGTTTGATGTCGTCGTCGATACCGCTGAGACCGCGGGCACAACAAAGCTTCCCGCCGGGAGCGCGGACGGAACGCTGCAAGCCGAAGAGATCGTCGTCAAGGCCAATGCCAACGGCCAGTACCGATATTTTTGCTCGGTCCGCGGCCACGCGAAAGGTGGAATGTGGGGACACATTGCGGTCGGCGTCAAGCCTGATCCTAATGCAAAGCCGCCCGCCAGGACCGAGCATGTTCATTCACCGGATGAGGACAAGGACGACGAACATAAAGATCACCCGGCCCCGACGCCGACACCCAGTCAGCACGGCGATCATAAGATGCCTCAGCCTGTCCCTTCGCCGACGCCGCATGGCGACCATAAAATGCCGCAAGCCTCGCCATCGCCCATGGGCCGCACCGGCCATGTTCAACCGGGCCAGACCACATCGGGCGGACATTCAATGCAGATGTCCTCGACGGTCGATATAGGCGATCCGATGAATCGCGAAGGGTCCGGCACTTCGTGGCTGCCCGATTCGTCACCGATGCACGCCTGGTCAAAAATGTACGCTGACGGCGGAATGCTGATGCTGATGGGCACGCAGTTCCTGCGTTATACGCAGATAGGTTCGACCCGCGATGTTTCAGTGGCGGGCAAGGGCGGCCGAAGCCGTTTTGACGCGCCGAATATGTTCATGGCAATGTACTCGCGCCCGCTGAGCGATAAGTCTCAGCTCGGCCTGCGGGTGATGGCCAGCCTCGACCCTCTGATCGAACGCGGCTACGGCTATCCGCTGCTTTATCAATCGGGCGAGCTTTATCATGATCAGCCTATACACGACCGCCAGCATCCGCACGACTTTATCTCCGAACTTGCGGCAACGTATTCGTACAAAACAGCCAGGGACCAGTCATTCTTTCTATATGGCGCGGTCGTTGGCGAACCCGCGCTGGGGCCGCCGATGTACCTGCATCGCCCGTCTGGAATGAACAATCCTGACGCCCCGATCGGCCACCACTGGCAGGACGCCTCACACATTACGTGGGGCGTTGTCACAGGCGGGTATAATTTTGGCAAGGTGAAAATAGAAGGAAGCGCTTTCAACGGGACCGAGCCGGATGAGAACCGGTGGGCCTTTGACAGGCTGCGGTTGAATTCGTTCAGCGGCCGCGTGTCGTTCAATCCGACAAAAGATTGGGCATTTCAGATATCACACGGCTATCTAAAAAAACCTGAACGTTCCGAACCCGATCTCGATCATCTCCGCCGCACGACAGCCTCGGCAATGTACAACAAGCAATTCAGCGATACACGCAACTGGGCAAGCACATTCATTTGGGGACAGAATTATAAAGAGGGCGAAGCAACGAACTCATTTCTTTTTGAAAGCAATTATACCTTCGACAAAAACAGTATCTTCGGCCGCATCGAACGTGTCCAGAAGGACGGCCATGAGCTGGTCATCCCGCACACAGACCCCATCCATGAAGACGTTTTCTGGGTCGGTTCGTACTCGCTCGGCTATGTCCGCGACATCGTCAAAGATAAAGGGATCGATGTCGGCCTCGGCGGCATGCTGACCGCAAATTCAAACCCTACCGCACTGGTCCCCTACTACGGCGGCACAACTCACGCCGGCTGGCAGCTTTTTGTAAGATTCAGGCCGTCAAAAATGAAGCACTAACCGCAGCAAAAGCTCCCCTCCTTACAAAGGAGGGGTGGCAGTCGCTTCGGCTGACGGGGTGGTTCTTGAGCTTTGTGGATTTGGGATTGCAGATTTGGGATTTCAATTGTCGCGAGTTGATCCGCAAGCCGGAGCTCCGCAATCCGCAATGCTGGAGAACCGCCCCGTCTGCTCGCAAACGACGCGAGCATCCACCCCTCCTTTGTAAGGAGGGGAGCCTTTCCCGATCAATCAACCGCAAAACTCACGTTCACGACCGCGGTCATATCTTTTTCTACGGTCGAAGTATCGTAAACACCATAATCCGATACATCGGTCGAATCGGCGGCGGTTATTTGCATAACACCCATCTTGGCCGAACGGACCGAACCGATCGAGTTGCCGGTGCTTGAGGCGATGCGTTCGGCACGTTCCTTGGCATCCTTGGCCGCTTCGCCGAGCATTTCTATCTTCAGGTCGCCAATCTTTGTGTAGTAATATTGCGGCGCGCTCGATTCGATCAGGATACCCTGGTTGATCAACTCGGTCGCCTCGCGGGCCACCTGCGAGATCTTTCCGACATCGGCCGATTTTACCTCGATCCGCTGTGAAAGGGTGTAGCCGGTTATCTCAGACGTCTCGTTACCGTCGGCATCACGCTTTTTGATGGTCGTTGTCGTGATCGCCGAGACCGTCATCTGGTCTTCGGGAATTCCCTTCGACAACAAATACTGTTTTATCCGCGGAATGTTGTCAGAAAGCTGTTTATAGCTGTCAGAAAGCTGAGGTGCCTGTACCGAAACGCCGGCGCTCCACACCACCAGGTCGGACACGATCCGCCGTTTCGCCGAACCGGTAACGGTTATCGCCTCATCACCTTTTTTTGTCGCCTTGTATGCCCAGCCAAGTATCAGCGACGAGATGATCAACCCGACCGCGAGCGCTGTGCCCGCATTATAGAATCCGTTTGTCTTTTCACCATTCATAATTCCGTATCCTCCTTAAGGACGCCTCGAAGTATACGGCACAATTCCGTACTTTTTAACGAAGCCGCACACACCGCCCGACTGTGGATCACCACAGTCGCAAAATGCAGAAGCCCGCACGCAGTAAGGGCCTATCTTCCGCATATCCCAAAGCCCGCACATCAGCAACACCTTAATCTCCATCACAACATCACGGTTGCAATTGCCGTGTCGCAAAGATACGATTGAATTTACACGAAATTTATTAGCAGAGAGGCATTTGAACAATGAAATTTCCAGGCGGATTCGATATGCAGTCGATGATGAAGCAGGCCCAGCAGATGCAGGAAGAAATGGGCAAAAAGATGAAGGAAACCGTCGTCGAGGCATCCGCCGGCGGCAGCGCCGTGACCGTCAAGATGCGAGGTGATTTTGAGGTGGTCTCGCTTACCATCTCGCCCGATCTGGTCAAAGACGGCGACGCCGAAATGATCCAGGACCTGACCGTCGCGGCTTTGAACGAAGCTCACCGCAAGGTCGAAGAAACATTGAAAGGACAATTAGGCGGAATGCTCCCGCCGGGACTTATGTAATTTGCGATTTCAGATTTGCGATTTGCGATTCCCTCGCTATCGCGATCTGAGAAAGTTCTGCGTGGCGAACGATCGCAAATCGAAATTCGCAAATCGAAAATGTTAGATTACTCTGAACCGGTCGCTCGTCTGATCGATGAATTCAAACGCCTCCCCGGCATCGGCGGCAAGTCGGCCCAGCGGCTGGCCTTTTATATTCTCCGCCGCCCGCAAGATGAGGTAAACAACTTCATCACCGCCCTGGCCGAGGTGAAGGAAAAGATCGTTTTCTGTTCGGTCTGTAACAATCTAACCGATATTAACCCTTGTCTTTATTGCGCAAACCCAAAGCGCGACAGGTCCGTCATCTGCATTGTCGAGGAGCCTTACAACCTCGTCGCCGTTGAAAAGACCCGCTCGTACAAGGGCCTTTATCATATTCTGCACGGCTCACTTTCGCCGATCCGCGGCATCGGGCCGGATGAATTGATGCTGCCCAATCTTTTTCTGCGGCTCAAACCGGAGAATAACGACGGCGTCGAGGTCAAAGAAATAATTCTCGCCACCAACCCGACCACCGAAGGCGAGGCCACCGCCAACTACATCGCCCGCCTGCTAAAACCGCTCGGCGTCCGCACCACCCGCATCGCCATGGGAATGCCCGTCGGCAGCGACCTCGAATACGTTGACGAAGTTACGATGGACAAAGCCCTCGCAAATCGTCACGAGATCTAGCTCCGGTAATGACCGACCTTCCGCGTTTCAAGCATACGAACGGAGAATACCCAGCCGATCAGTATCTTACCTTTTCTTCTTCTGCTTCGGACGCATTTCGCGATGTCTTCCACTGATCTTCGGTGTCGTAAAAGTTAACGTCGAACGATAAAAGTGTCTTTACCGGTATTCCGTTGAACTCGTTCGGCGCATCTTCAAATTTTGCGATCACGCCGCACCCGATAACCTCTGTACCTATCTCTTTGCACAGGTCGAATGTTTCCTGGACCGCTTTGCCCGAGCGCAGAATGTCATCGACGATGATCGCCGGATGCACATCGCTCGTTGCCATATACTGCCTGAATTGCCGCTTGCCTTCTTCCATTTCGGCCCAATAGATCTGCTCCGCGCTCAATGCCTCGCGAACGCCGAACGCGACCATAATTCCGCCGGGGCTCGGGCTGATCACTGACACCTTCGGCAGCTTGCCGGCAATAGTTTTCTCCATGCGGAACATGCGGCTCAGGCCGACGGAAAGAATTCGGGCGTTATCGTAATATCTAAAGGCAAGCGGCATTTGAAAATAATGCGACGCGTGTTTGCCGTTCGGATAGATAAAATGCCCGCGGCGGTATGCTCCGGTATCCTTTAGGATATGCATTACCGACTCGCTGCTTGGGATCAGATCAACCATTGATGTCTCCTCGTTCGTAAGATCTTGAATCTTCTATCTTATTAACTGCCCGGCTATTCTACAAGCGCTCTCTCATTCGCCTTCGCCAAGCACCTTCAACGCATAAGCCTTTTGCCCGGCACTCATCTCCGTTGGCAGCGAGGCGGCGGAGAACCACCCGAAGCCCTTTATTTCCCTGCTTTTGATCGCGGCGGTCCCGTCAGATGTGGCGCGAAAAAGCATTTCTATATGTTTGCCGAGCGTTCGTACGCGTATGAGCGACACATCGCTTATTTCCAGGCCTACTTCCTCGCGTATTTCGCGGCGAAGGCCTTGTTCGGGCTGCTCGCCATGCTCAATGAACCCGCCCGGGAATCCCCAGCCTGAAGTTGGGCGAATTCTGTGATCAAGAAGCAAGATCTCGCCGGCCGGACTTGTTATCGCCGCCGCAACCGAAACGGTAAAGCTGTCCTGCGTAATACGGACCGCCAAACGCCGCAACGGCCATGGCATTTTTTTCCAGACAACGGCCACTAAATCTGTTATCATCTGATCATGCTGTCCGCAGCTTTGTCTGCTGCCCCCGCAGACTCTTCACCGGGTTTGTCGAAACTCATTAGAGAATAAACTTTTTAACCTAAGGCCGAGATACCCACATCTGTTCTCGTTCCAATAGTTAGTCTTTAGCTTCACACAAAGGAATAAGGAATGAAAATACGAACTACCTGTAGTTTAGGTTTGCTTGTCGTGTCTATTCTCGCACTTTCTCTCATATCGGTTTCCGGGCAGGAAACAGGATTAAGAGAGGACCTGTCGCGATCATTCAAAAAATTTGAGATCACCAGCTCTACGGCTGCACGTTCGAATGGTGAGGTCGAGGCCGTCCGCGTGCGGTCCGGCGGCCGTGAGCTGGACCTGAACGTTTGGCAAAATGATATGCTGGCCGCCAACTATCGGGCCGAAAATAGTACGGCGTTCGGCATGGTCGAAGTGGAACGCCCGCAGGCCAACACCTATCAGGGACGCGTTGCCGGCGAGATCGAATCGGAAGTCCGGCTCACTATCGACGGGGCGGCGATCGAAGGCTTTTTCGATATCGGCCGCGAGCGTCATTTTGTTGAACCCGCGACACGCTTCTCCGAATCGGCCGCTCCGGGCCAGCTTGTTATCTATAAAAAGGAAGACGTTATCGGCGGTACAGGTTTTTACTGCGCGGCCGATCTTCCGCGGCGTATCGAAAACGGGACCGCATATCTATCAGAAAACAATATCCAATCAGCTATTCTTGCCTCGCGCAATCTTGAGATCGCGACCGATGCCGATTCGCAATACGTCTCTATACTCGGCGGCGCCGCGCAGGCAAACAGCAACATTGTCAGCATCCTAAATATGGTCGAGGGAACGTATGCCAGCGAGATCGACCTTGAGATATCGATAACCTATCAGCACACGTGGACAAGCGCCGACCCGTACGGCGGTTCAACTTCCGGTGATGTTCTTGTAAATTTCATGAACCATTGGAACTCTGAGTTCCCGGCCACGACCTATCCGCGCGACACGGCGCATTTATTTTCAGGCAAGTCGTATGTTCAGTCAGCCGGCGTAGCATTTGTCGGCGTAGTTTGTCAGGGTACGTCGTTCGGCTATGGCGTCAGCGGCTATGTTAGCTGGGCACCCGGCAAATTTCTGATCCCGGCGCATGAACTTGGCCATAACCTTGGTGCTGAACACGCCGAAACTGCTCAAGGGTGCGGCAACACAATAATGAACGCATTCCTCGGCAGCGGTGCCGTGCTTAGCTTCTGCCCATTCTCGCGTAACCAGATCGGCACATACCTCGGCCAGAATGGTGGCTGCCTAAACAACGGACCGGGCGGAACGCCAACCCCAACTCCGACACCTAGCCCGACACCAACTCCGACACCGGTTCCGACACCGACGCCCACGCCGGTGCCGACTCCTACACCGGCCCCAACGCCGGTTCCCACACCAACTCCGTCGCCGACGCCGAATCCGAATCTGCGAACGCGATTCGATTTTGACGGCGATCGAAAGGCCGATCTGGCCGTATTCAGGCCTTCAAGTGGAATTTGGTATATGAACCGGTCGGCATCCGGATTCTTTCAGCAGCAGTTCGGGCAGGCTGGCGACAAACCGGTTGCGGCGGATTTTGACGGTGACGCCAGGACCGATATTGCCGTTTTCCGGGCTGGTGTCTGGTACCGGATCAACAGTGCCACGCAAACGTTCGAGGCGGCTAATTTTGGCATCGCGGGCGACATACCGGCGCCGGCCGATCTGAACGGCGACGACCGAGCGGACCTGACCGTCTTTCGTCCATCAACCAGCACGTGGTACTGGCTGCTTTCAAACGGCGGCGGCTTTAGTGCTCGACAATTTGGCGCCGCCGGAGACATTCCGGTTCCGGCCGATTATGACAGTGACGGAAACGCCGATATTGCGGTTTGGCGGCCGGCGAACGGGACCTGGTACCGGCTGCTAGAGGGCGGCGGATACACGGCTACTCAATTCGGTGCGACTGGCGATATACCGGTCGTCGGCTCTTTTGAAAGCAGCGGCAAGTCTAACTACGCGGTCTGGCGGCCGTCTAACGGTAACTGGTATGTCCTCGGAAGATCGTTCAGCGTTTATAACTTCGGCATCGCGGGCGACATCCCGACACCGGCCGATTACGATGGTGACGGCAGGACCGACATAGCGGTTTACAGGCCTTCGAACGGAACGTGGTATCGGATAAATAGCCTCAGTCAGACGTTTCAGAGCGTTCAGTACG
>CAUJFK010000208.1 GCA_963169175.1 Acidobacteriota bacterium
CAACCGCGAAAAATTCAAGCTCAACGCCGACGGTTCGCCGCGTGTTGTGGCGGGCGTGCCGCCGGATTATTTCTCAAAAACAGGCCAGCTTTGGGGCAACCCGATCTACGATTGGGACAAAATGCGTAACAATGATTTTCAATGGTGGGCCGCGCGTATCGCGTTCACGCTTGGCATGGTGGATGTTATCCGGCTCGATCATTTTCGCGGCTTTGCGGCCGCGTGGGAAGTTCCGGGCACCGATGAAACGGCCGAAAACGGAGCGTGGGTCGATGTTCCCGGCCGCGAATTGTTCAGCGCGCTTCGCCGGCACCTCGGTGATCTGCCGGTGATAGCCGAAGATCTCGGATTTATCACGCCCGACGTCACGGAACTGCGGGATAGTTTTGAATTTCCAGGTATGAAGGTGCTGCAGTTTGCATTCGGCGGCGACGCGCACAATCAAGATCTGCCGCACAACTACACGCGCAACTGCGTTGCCTACACCGGCACCCACGACAACGACACAACCATCGGCTGGTGGCATTCGGCAGAAACACGACCGGTACGGAGTGTGCCCCGTGCTCCTACCGCACGTCCGCAGCCCGATAGCGCCATCCATCTTCACTGCAAAACATACCTCAACACCACTGCCGCCGAGATAAATTGGGACCTCGTCCGTGCGGCATGGGCCTCCGTCGCCCAAACAGCGATCGCTCCGCTCCAGGACGTCCTCGGCCTGGGCAGCGAAGCACGCATGAATCTCCCCGCCTCAACCACCAACAATTGGACCTGGCGCTTCGGCCCAAAAGACCTGACCGAAAAACTTGCAAAGCGCCTAAAAGATATGACGAACCTCTACGCCCGCGCACCGAGATAGCCGCCCAACATAAAATGCATGGCCCGTACGCTCTTTTTCGTCATCTTCGTGTCTTCGTTTCGTGCGTTTCGTTGTAATGCCTTAAAACCTGACCACGAAATCCACGAAACAAAACCAAAAATGCAGACGCCCGCGCGTGAGCGAGGGCTTAATAGACACACCGCATATTAAGCCCTTACTAACGTGCGGGCTTCCGCATACGAAGTGCAGGCAATGTTTCGCGATGTTCGTGTCTTCATTTCGTGCGTTTCGTGGTAATGGCATAAAACCTCGACCACGAAACCCACGAAATAAGACCGAAAATGCGGAAGCCCGCACGTCATGATGCGGAACGTCAGAACGCCGGGTTCTTTAGTATTTCCGCCAGCGCGGCCAGGCGGGCTGCGTCGGTGGTATTTTTTGAATCGCGGGTGCTCCGGTCGGTTGCGGCGGCCAGCTTTTTAAGATCGCCGGCCTTTTTGCTCGATTCGGCCTTTGCGATGCCGTCACGTAAGGCGGTGATCCGGTCGGCCGGGAGAGCGTTCGAGCGTTCGAGCTGGTCAACATACGCCTTGGCGACGGTCAGGTTTCGCGGCCACACTATCCGCTGCTGATTCTGGACGTTCAGTTCGGCGACATGCACCGACTTCGCGGCGTCAAGTTCGTGCTGCGTAAGGTGATCGGACGGCGTCAGCTCAAAAATATCGAGCCCGCGTGCGATCTCCGACGAATAGATCTTGCCGTTGTACCAATATGCCGACCACGATCCGCCTAGAACAAGCATATTCGGATCGATCGGGCCGCGATCGAAGTAGGCGATCTCGACCGGATGTGCCGCGTCGGTAAAATCCATCACCGAAATCCCACCCTGATACCATGCCTGGACCTTTATGTCGCGTCCGGGCACCGGCACGAGCGATCCGTTGTGTGCAACACAGTTCTCGCTATCGGCCTGCGCGGCGGGCATTTTGTAATATCCGGCAAAGCTGAGCTTGCGGTCCTTCAAATTAAAGATCGCGTCGGCTCCCCAAACGTTCGGGTCGTTCGCGCGGCACCGGGCACCGAGCCCGCCGCCCCATTCGTCGGTATATACGACCTTTTTCCCGTCGTTCGAGAACGCGGCGGAGTGCCAGTAAGAATAATTCGGGTCATTCACCGCATCGACACGCTTCGGGTTGGCCGGATCGCTGATGTCAAGCAAAATTCCATTGCCCGAACACGCACCGGCGGCAAGCCCGATCTCGGAATAAACGGTAATGTCGTGGCACTGATCGGTCGGCGACGGCGTTCCTTTGCCGTGCGTCGCGGCGCTTTTAAGGCCGGCGATCTCGCCGCTGCGGGCGTCCATAAAAACACGCGGGCTTGAGACGATCTTTGCCGTCTGCGGCGCGGCGACCGGCACCTTTATCACGTCAATCCGGAAAAGCGACGTGTTCGGGTCCTTGTCCGGATCGCCGCCGGAACACCCGGCAAGCTCGGCGTCAGGCCGGACGAACGAAGTTCCCGAAACATAGATGTAAACGTTAGTCTTATCTTTTGGATCAACGACCAAAGTGTGCGTGTGCGAACCACGGCAAGTTTGCACGGCGCCAACCTGTTTCGGATTTGCGATGTCGCTTATGTCAAAGATGCGCACTCCGCGAAAACGGTCCTTGCTCGCCGCCGGGGCCTGGCCCGCCGCCGGTGCGGGAAACGCCTGCGTTCCGCAATCAAGACGGCCGTTCGGCATTTCGACGGACATGAACATCAAATTTTTATAAACTGACACATCACCCTGACCGCCGGGGCAAATTATCGAGGTCAGCAGCCTTGCCTTGCCCGCTTCGGAGATGTCGAAAATGTTGACACCATAGAAATTTCCGAGGAAAAGATGGTTGCCCTGAAACGCAAGGTCCGAATTGCCGAACGCAAGCTGTGCAAGGACAAGCTGAAGCGGCTTGGGGACGTTCGTTGTGTCGCCGATGCCCATTGAGCCAAGCGCCGTTTTGACCTTAGGATCGTTCACATCGTCAGAACCAAGCTGAAAGGCGTCGGGCTTTTTGAGAAGCTGGAGATGTTTCATCCCCATCGCGGCCTCGCCGGCATCATAAAGGCCGGGCGAAAGCTTTGCACGCGGGTCGGCGGCGTTCGAACCGGTCATTCCGGCCGGAAGCGGCGGAGCTGCCTCGGGCGCAAACGGATTGGCGGCCTGGGCAAACGCCGCGGCCGCCAAACAGGCGGTCAGCATTACACCGACAGCCACTGAAGAGAAGGCTTTATAAATTGATTCGATCATATTTTCCTCGTATTACGGTTTTTCACCCAGCATATTCTCCATTATCCGGATCTCGGCCCGCTGGCCGCTGTCCACATCTGTCGCAAAATTAAAAAGTTCGGCATCCTGCCCGGCACCGGCCGTTTTGAAGAGGTCATCGACCATGACAAGAGCACCGCCGTGATGCTGGATCATGCCGGTAAGAAACAAACGGTCAAACTCGGTGCCTTTTGCCTGCTTTAACGCGTCCATTTGCTTGGCCGTGAGCATTCCCGGCATCATCATGTGATGCTGATGGGCGGACATATCCATGTCGGGCATTTCCATATCCATCTTCATCGACGTCGGCTGGCCGCGATTTTCAAGCCAGCGTTTCATAAAATTCATCTCGTCCGACTGTGACTGGCTGATCCGGGCCCCCAACAATCTCAGGGCTTTGTTCTCCGTGCGTCCGTTCATAAATGCGACCATCTCGACCGCCTGAGCGTGGTGCATTATCATTCCCTGCATGAACTCAATGTCTTTCTTTGATGTAGGCGGCAGCTTTGCCCGCGTCGATGCGGGAAGCGCCCGGCTAGGCTGGCCGGGTGCGCCGGGCTGGATTATTACGTGCCCGGCCTTTGTTCCGTCGCTTTGCCCGAATGCGATCAGCGAAAGTAGAAGTATCAGTCCAATTGCCGGCACCAGGCCCGTCGCAGAGCGGGAAGAAAGACGACGCGAGAGAGGAGTCGATTTGTTGAGCTGTTTTAACATAACAAGATCAGGTGGTTTTAACGAAAAACATTATCACAAACGCGAGCCGCGGTGCACATCTCGGAGCGGCGAAGCTGCATAAAGAAGCAGGATGATGTTTGAAAAGTACCCATTATATACGCGCCGCTGACGCCGACTCTTGTTCATCTTATCCGGTAGTTTTCTTCATCTTAATCGGTGGTAAAGAGTTACCAACCACAGAAAAAGAGGAAAGAAATCTGAATGTCAGAACAAGAACATCACATCGACGGTATCTGGAAGCCTTTCAGACATTCTCAAGGCGTCGGCTTCGCTGTCATATCAGTGGATACGGAAGAAATTGCAAAAAGGTTCTACAAAATACGGATCGTTGAAAAGGGAATTCGGGTCAGATGATCACTCAGGTTCAGCGCTCAACACCGGTGGCCTGACATCAACCAGCGGATTGCTCAAACGACCACCGAGTTTTGTTCCCTCTCCAGCGATGGGTATTAGTCTAATGTGTAGTATCTTAGCAGGATTTTGGTGCCAAATAACACTATCTGTCTGCCGGATACCATGGAACTGTTTTGAGTGTATTGTTTAGTCTAATCCTTTCGACTACCGGAAAGACTGGTCAGTCAGTCGCTTCACCTTTTAGGCATTTGGTAAAAATGATTCGTTTGAGCCAGTGACATTTTGAGAATTCCGTAAATCGCGATGCTTGATGCCATAGAAACGCACAATTCGCCGCATGGCCCGTCTCCTGCGATGAAGGTCCCCTTTTTCCGGCCTCAGGTTGGTCAACATGAGGTCGATGAAGTAGTTGCCACGCTGGCGAGCGGGTGGCTCACCACCGGGCCGCGGGTTAGGCGGTTTGAGGAGGAGTTTGCTGGGGCGGTTGGGGGGAAGTATGCGGTTGCTTTGAATTCGTGTACGGCGGCATTGCATTTGGCGGTGGAGGCGATCGGGTTGCGGGAAGGGGAGGCTGTGCTGATCCCGACGATGACGTTTGCGGCGACGGCGGAGATCATTTTGTACAAGAAGGCTGTTCCGGTGCTGGTGGATTGCGATCCGGTGACCGGGAACATGGATCTTGCGGATGCGGCGCGGAAGATAGAAAAGCTGCGGAGCAGGACGCTGCCGTTTTTGCACGGAAGGGAATTGAAAGCGGTCGGGATGATCCCGGTGCACGTCGGCGGTTATATGATCGATGTCGACGCGATCAACCGGTTTGCTGAAGAGCACGGACTGTGGGTGATCGAGGACGCGGCACATGCGTTCCCATCGGCATGGAGGCCGAACGCTGATTCAAATTGGCGGTATTGCGGAGATGAGACGGCAAGTGTTACCTGCTTTTCGTTCTATGCCAACAAAACGATAACGACCGGTGAAGGCGGGATGGCAGTAACCAATGATAAGGCACTTGCGGACCACATTCGCCTGATGTCCTTGCACGGGTTGTCGCACGACGCGTGGGGGCGATACTCAGGCGGTGGGAGTTGGGATTATCGGATAGTTCAGCCTGGATACAAATACAATCTTACGGATATTGCCGCCGCGATCGGCATTCACCAGTTGGCGCGGGCCGAAGAAATGCGAAAGCAGCGCGAGGATGTGGCCAACTTCTATCTCGAAGCGCTGGCGGATGTTGAAGAGATCGGCCTACCACCGACCAGCATAAACAGGCTTCACTCATGGCATCTGTTTCCGGTCAGGCTGCAGCTAGATAGCTTAGCCATCGACCGAAATGAGTTCATTGACGAACTCAAGGCAAATGGCGTTGGCTGTTCCGTTCACTGGCGGCCGCTGCATTTGCACCCGCTTTATCAGGAACGGCTCGGGTGGAACGCTCACCACCTTCCGGCGGCAACAAAGCTTTGGAATGAAATTATAAGTTTACCGATATTCTCCTCGATGACTGTCGAGGAAGCCGAACACGTGGTCGAGACCGTTAAGAAACTGTGCCTTCAACACGCGGCCGGCAGAATGTCGCTGGCGGCATGACGATGAAGAAAAAGGTCCTCCCTCAAAGTATCCCACGACCCATTGAAATCTTACTGGCTCTCTGCGGTTTGATCGCGGTTGCGCCGGTCCTTCTTCTTGCGGCCGCCCTGATCCGGCTGGATTCACGCGGTAAGATACTCTTTCGTCAAAGGCGTATAGGGTTAAATGGTGAAGAGTTCACGCTTCTAAAACTTAGGACGATGCGGCCCGCGAAGAAGGGTTTGATGATAACCGCGGCGGACGATATGCGAGTCACGCGCGTGGGACGCTTTTTGCGGCGGGCCAAGATAGATGAACTGCCGGAATTGTGGAACGTGGTTCGCGGCGATATGTCGTTTGTCGGGCCGCGGCCTGAGGTCGAACAATTTGTTGACCTTCACGATCCGGTTTGGCGGGAGATACTCTCTCATCGGCCCGGTATAACAGATCCGGTGACCCTGCGGCTAAGAAATGAGGAACACCTTTTGGCACAGGTGATCGACAAGGAACGTTACTACCGCGAGGTGATCCAACCATATAAGCTTCGCGGTTATGCCAATTTTGTTAGGGAAAAGAGCTGGAAGACCGATATTCGGATAATCGCACGAACGCTGAAAGCGGTCTTTTTCCCGCAGTCGGTCAAGGCCCCGTCGAAAGAGGAGCTTCAGTTCTCGTTCGCAGAATGACCGGCCGCCTAATCATGGACGCTGTTGAGTCTCGAATCATTCCGACACGGGGTGAAGAGCGAAATCGGATATGGGATGTGGTTCGCGGGATGACGCTGGGCCAGATCGCGTTCTATGGAACGCTTTTGACCGTGGCGATCGCCGCGATTCCAAACGGCACCGTAGAAGTTTGGCAAAAGGCTTTAATAGTATCGCTGCTCGCATGTCTGGCTTTCGTTCGGATCGCTGACGGCTTAAGTCGAGGTGGCTTGAAGATCGCCGAACCTGTCCTGCTGGCACCGCTGGTGGCCGTTCCCGTGTTCGCCGGTATTCAGTTGGCGCCGCTGCCGATCACTGGGCTGACCATAAGCGTCGATCCGTACGAAACGCGGATCTTTATATTCGTTTTCGGCTCTTTGATAGTTTGTGCGGAAATTTTATTTGCGTACACAAATAGTATTTCCCGCTTGAAAGTTCTGACGGGCCTGATTTTTACCGTTGCCCTTGGGAGCGCGCTTTTCGGAGCACTCTGGGAGCTACTTGATTCGAGCGGGCCGAATTTTCTGGCTTTCTATGTGCGGCCGCATCAAGGCTATGCACAGTTCATCAATCGCAACCATTTCGCCGTTATGGCGGAGATGGCCGTCGGCTTATTGATCGGGCTGCTGCTGCGGGGTGAGTTTAGTGAAAAGATCAGATTTTTGGGTTGGGTGGCGACAGGGTTTCTCATTTACTCACTCGTCGCCGCAAGTTCGAGGGGAGGCCTTGTAAGCCTTGCGGGAATGGCAGTTTTTGCAGTGTTCCTGCACGTGTTCACAAAGCGGTCAGAGCCAACAGAGGAGGGGCGACGCAGACGTTCGCTTTTTGGCCGATTCGGCGTTCCTCCAGTATTACGGAAATTGATCGCCGCCACCGTGATCGGCGTTCTCGTGACAGGGTTTGTGGTCCTAACGATCGCATTTGTCGGCGGTGACCAACTGGTTAGCAGGTTCGAAAAGGTCGAGACCGAAGTTGCGGTACAGGAAACAACGCTGACGAACCGCAATATCATCTGGGCGTCGACGCTCGACCTGATCGCGGAAAGGCCGTTTCTCGGGGCCGGCTTTGGCGCGTATAAGACGGCGATCACCAAATTTGACCGGACCAACGGCAATGCGACGCTTGCGCAGGCGCACAATGATTATCTCGAGATATTGGCGAACGGCGGGATTGTTGGAGCAATCCTGTTTGCCGCATTTGCCGGTTTGGTCCTGTACAGATTCGCTGGGAATCTGGGCCGGGCAGTCGACCGCGAGCGGGCGGCATACACGTTCGGTGCCCTTGTCGGAATATTCGGCGTGATGGTGCACAATCTTGTCGATTTTGGCCTGCATGTAATGGTAAACGCGCTGGTGTTTATCGCGTTGATTGTGATCGGTGCGGCGCGGATCGGCACAAAGCGAACAGCTAGTTATATCGAACCCGGGATCGCGTAAGTAACCCAAGCAGCTTAAGTGAGGTGGCTCGTTATGAAATGGTTCTTAGAGATCGTTAAACGAAAGTGGCGGCTGGCCGTTACTACGGCCTTTGTATTCATGATCTTGATGGTCCCTGGGTCTAAAGGAATTCTCGGCAAGTTCATAACCGTCAATGCGGGCGGTGGCGGCGGCCACAATGGCGGCGGAGGACATCATGGAGGCGGCGGCCATAACGGTGCTGGGCAGAACAATACCTCCAGCGCAAGCGGGAGTTATTCAAGCTACTCGGGCCCGCCGCAGCCAAACCCGAATTACAGCCCACAATCGCACGGAAACGGATGTTCGACCGGGCGCCGACATACACGGTCGCATCATAATCATCACAAACCGCAGCATTCTCATTATCGCCCCAACGGGCATTGATAATAGGCCGCCGCTTTTGCATCATGGAACTGCTTTCTCCCGTTTTTTTCTCAGATGACCGCCGAGAACGATTGCGCTTCGCGACCGACAAACTGGGAATAAAGGTCGGAAAGTTGTACGGCTGGGTTTCCGATAAAGGCCGACAGCTCCGCTCCATTGCGGGTAACGACGCGCTGATCCGGACGCTGATCTCGACAGAAAAAGCACCCGCCGAGGGTGCAAGGTTGCGAACCGGACAGCAGCTCAACATCTATCGGCCCGACGGGACCAGGTTGCGGCTTCGCGTTTTCGGCGTTCGCAGCGGGGGTTTTTCGAATGCGTACCCGGTTGTTGATCTCGATGAGGTCAAACCGTATTGTCTCAAAGAAAATCGGGCCCTGCCCGGAGACGAACAGGCCAGAAACCACAAGCTCTCGATCGAGGCCGCTATTCTCCTTCGGCTCGGAGCTCACCCCAATCTTGTAACCACCTTTGCCGCGTTTCACCACTGCGGCCGATTTTACCTTCTAACAGAATTCCTCCCCGATGAAAGCCTTGATCTCCGGCTGAAACGGGGACCGATCGGTCCCGGCGAAGCAGTCATTTTCGCAGCGCAGATATGCCGTGCCTTGAGTTATGCCCGCGACGTTTTGCCTGGTTTTGTTCACGGCGATGTGAAACCGGGAAATTGCATGCTGACGCGCGGCGGCGGCCTGAAGTTAGGTGATTTTGGGATGGCTGCCGCCGACGGCCTTGGGAAGTTCGAAAGCGGCATGGTTGCCGATCTGGATGGCGTCGTGACCGAAGCGACATCGCGTGGTTGGGGCGGAACGGCATCGTACATGGCGCCCGAAATGTTTGATGGCAATTCTCCGGACCGAAGTCGTGCCGATGTTTATGCTCTTGGAGTAACGCTATTCGAAATGCTGTCCGGTGAGCGGCCTTTCACCCATGCCTCAAAGAACGGTCTGATCGAACTCAACCGGTCGACGGAACCGCCATGCGAGAAGCTCGATGCACTCGGGTTGCCGCAATCCCTTGTAGAACTGGTCAGACGATGCCTGTCAAAATCGCCTGCGGAACGGCCGGCGGACTTTCGCGAGATGGAACGCGAACTTCTGCAAATCGCGGATCGATACTTTGGAGCCGGGCTACCCGCAACGGAAAGGGAAACTGAGATCGGGCCTGATCCTAAGGCCATTGCGATGTCACTTGCGGAGATCGGTTCGTTTACACCGGCGGTCGCGCTGCTTGACACGGCGATCACGTCGTCGGGCCCAACAGAGGAACTTCTTGCGGCCAAAGCGACGATCCTTGTGATGGCCGGTCGAGTTGACGAAGCCTATGGGTCGAGCACGGCGGCATTGATGCTGCGTGCTGACCTCCTGAGCGTCCTGCTTGCTCACGGGCGAGTATTGGCTGCCCGCCGCGACCATGATCTTGCGGTCGAATATCTGCGCCGGGCGCTTGTGCTCGGCCCAAATAACTGCACCGTCCTTAATTTGCTCGGCGACACCTTCCAGCAGCTTAATGAGCCTGAACAGGCGAAGAAGCATTTTGACCTATCGATCGCGATCGACGCTGAACAGCCGGCTGCTTTGAACGGCCTCGCTCGACTTGAGCTAGCGGCGGGCGATCATGACAATGCAATAGCCTTTTCACGGAAGGCCAGGGAAGTGGATGCGGAAAACGCCTCGGCGTACCTGATCCTCGCGGAGGCATTTGCCCGCAAGGGATCGACGATCGATTCGATCAAGGCATACAAAGATGCCATGGTCCGCAATGCTGATCCGAGGCGTTCGCGGCGCGGTTATGTCGCCGAATGCCTTGCTTTCAGAGCAGCATCCGGCAAGCCGTGTGACCGCGGCTTTGTCCGGCTTTTGGTTCGGAGCGCTTGTGTTCTCCAGCAGCCGGTTCTCAACCCCAAGACGGCCGATCGATTTGTGAACGCGTTTATCGCAGCGATCGATTCGGAACGCGATGCGGAGCTTACATTTTTTTACGATGTTACACTGGCAAAGATCGCCGACGGCCCGGGCGTCACAAACGCCGAGCGCCTTGTGGCCCTTCTCGACTCGGTCAGCAGGCCGCCGAACAGTTCACATATGCATTACTCGTTTGGCCGCATCTTTTATCACCTCGACGAATTGGATAAATGCGAGGCCGAGTTCAAGGAGACACTCGCGACGAACGGGCCGAACGAAAGCTCATATTATTTTCTCGGAGCGTGTGCCGAAATTAAAGATGATGCGGCCGCCGCTCTTGTATTTTACAAGAAGGCGAACGCTTTGCTCGATTGTGAAGACTCGCGGACGGGAATCCGTCGGATGATGCACGAATTGGAACGGGACGCTAAGCAAAAAGAAACATACTAATGGCCTGGAACAGATAACTCGCAAGTAGTTGTGTGCCAGTCTCGACTTTGCGGCCTTTGTGTCCGCCGTTTGCGGCCTTTGTGTTAACGTTTTTCTTACCACAAAGATCGCTAAGTTGAAGACACAAAGTGCACAAAGTTACTTGCAGTTCAATGGTCGCAGCCCTCCAGGCCGGTCAGAAAGTTAATGCCAGGTTGGAATTTACAGCCAAAACTTAAAAGTGCAACGCAAGCTGCGGTGTACGCGGGATTTCTCCTGTTTCTGCTTTTTACTTCGTACCACGAAGGGCTTTCCAATTATTATTCTGCTTTGGCGTTCGACTCCGGATCAGCTGACGACGTGGCCAAAACGATCGCCTACAGCCCAACGAGCACAGTAGCTCATCGAACCGCGGCTGAGGTCGCCATGCGCAACAAGGACTATCCATTGGCGGCGGCGGAATTTGAACGTGCGGCGGAGCTAAGCAAGCAGGATTATGTGCTGTGGCTTGGGATAGGTTATGCCCGCCAACAGATGGGCGAATTTGGAAATGCCGAGACAGCTTACAACCGGGCGATCGAACTTGCGCCCAATTACAGCAGGCCGCGCTATTACCGGGGGATGCTGATGCTTGACGCTGACCGCGATGAGGAAGCGTTCGCAGACCTGAGCAAGGCGGCTGAGCTTGATCATGCGCTGGAACCGGCGATCCAGCGCCTGGCCAGAAAGACATTTAACGATGCAAACGCGATCGAGGCAGCCATGCGTCCGGCGTCTCCCGAAGCAAAGCGTTCCGTAGCGCGGTACTTGATCAAATATCATTACATGACCGATTCGGTCCGCGAATACCTGATGAGCGGCGAGCTATCGCCGGTCCAAAAGAACGAATTTGTTAGGTACCTTCTTCACAAGCAGGAGTTTCAGCTCGCCCGCGATGTCTGGCGTTCGCGGCAAGGGCAGGATGTTGTCCAGACAGGTTTGCCTATTTTTGACAGTGGGTTCGAGATGATCTCTGAAAGTGATCCGAGCGGCCTTGGATGGCAGATCTATCAGAAAATGTCGGCTATCGCCGTTGCCCGCGACCGTGACAACGTACATTCGGGTGTGAATGCGATCAATGTTCGGTTCGCCGGCAATGTTGAGATCGCGCGCCCTATTCTGTCTCAATACGTGTACGTTGAACCCGGACGGAAGCACACTCTGTCTTTCTTTGTCATGGTGGGCGACATCGTTTCCGCCGGTTTGCCAGCGATCGTTGTATCCAACGGAGAGACTGGCGAAAGCCTCGGAATCTCCGAACCGCTTTCCGGTACCGGTGGAAAATGGGAACAGCGGTCCATCACCTTTACCGCACCTGACCTTTCGGTCGTACTCTTCTCACTACAGCGGCCCTCGTGCGCCGCCTCGCCTTGCCCCATTTTCGGGGACCTCTCGCTCGACGATATTTCAATAACTGAACGGCCTGATCTGCGATAGGGGCATCGTCACCGATCGCTTGACATAGCCGGCGAAGGTCATACTTCATTAAAGGCGCCCGGTGCGGCTTTTTGGGAGTATGCCAAATGGAGTCCTTCACGGCCGAGGCTTTCTTCAAGATACGGGTCATTGCGCGGTATCAGTTTTTCCACGTTCAGGTTGCGGACAAACACGAACAAGAACAGGCCGATAAACCCTAGCGTCAACGCGACATCCGCAACACCTATCATCGGGCTGCCGAAAAATGCCGGAAAGATCATTGCATAAAGATCAAGCCAATGCCCCACAAGGGCAATTCCGCACGCGGTCAGCATCCACGTCGAATTCATTTTTACCTGCCGCGGCAACAGCATTACAAACGGGATGACCCAATTCAGGAAAAGGTTGACGATAAAGACCGTCATCCAGCCGTTCGTTGATGTGCGTCGATAATAGTAGATCGTCTCTTCAGGCAGATTCGCATAGTAGATCAGAAGGTACTGCGAGATCCAGATATAGGCCCAAAAGGTTGCAAATCCCATCACGATCTGGCCAAGCATGTGCATATGCTTGTCGCCAACTTCGGGCAGAAAGCCGCGTTTCTTGAGCAGTATTACAAGGATCGTTATTGCCGCGGCACTGCTGGTGAGTGTGCCTGCGATCATATAGAAACCGAAGATCGTGCTGTAAAACATCGGTTCGAGCGACATTATCCAATCGAACGACGCAAGCGAAAAGGTTATTCCAAAAACAACCAGGAAGATCGATGAGTAGATCTTTCGCTTTCGGGTGTGTTCGACGTTCCCATCCACGTCCTGTTGGAATGAGGCCCGCTTGATCAGGTATATCAGGCCGCACCATAGAGCAAGGTAAATAACCATCCGCGTGAAGAAAAAGGGTGTGCTCAGCCAGGCGTTCTTGAAGCTAAGGTCCACCTCGGGCCCGTGTGCGACAAGCGGCCCGCGTGCCCACTCATACAGCGTGCTGCGTCCGAAGAAAACCATAAGCAGGCCGACGGCCCCGACCGGAACATAGCCCATCATTGCTTCGGGCACCCGCCGAAGGACGGTGGACCAACCTGCGTTCGATACGGCCTTAAATGCGACAAAAAGAACGGCACCGAGCGCTATGGTCAAAAAGAACAATGAGTTCTGCAGAAAACTGAACCAAAAGCGGTCGCTCGACATCAAGGTAGCGATGCCTCCGATCACGCCTGCCGCTAACATGCCAACGAGAACATTCCGTTCGAGTCCATTGATGATCACATTCTTCGCCATTGGTCACTTTCCTTGCAGACTGCGAATATAGAGAACTACCTTCCACCGGTCTTCCGCCGAAACCTGGGCGGCGTATGACGCCATATTGTTCCTGCCCATCGTTATGACATGGAACATTGTGCCGTCCGGCAGTGCCTTGGCCGCATCGGTCAGGTACGAAGGCGGGTTTGGGAATTTTGGAATTACCGGGCCATCGCCCGCTCCTGTCGTTCCATGACAGACAGCGCAGCTGTTTGTATAAATGTATTGGCCGCGCGCAAGATTCTCCGGCGTTGCCTGAAATGGGTTGACCAGTTCGCTCCCCGCGCGGATGGCCTCTTCCGGTGTGGCGCCGTAATGAAATGGCGTAAACCCGCGAGGGATCGTTCCCGCTACGGGCGGCTGGAGCGTCATTTTGTTTGGCAGGACAGGATTTGCTGTTTGCGACAGATAGGCGGGCGAGTATTCCATCTGCGTCGGGAATTCGCGATTCCGCTTTGTTGTGTCGCGGCTAAAGAGAGCCATTCCGCCGATCACGACGACCGGCAAAAGAATGAACAAGATCGCGGCCATGCTGTTTCTCATACAAACCTGTCCCCTTCCACCACTTTAATGGCGTTATACTTTCTGAACAGACGGTCGGCTTTCTCGTTATCGAACGACGCATCCGCCTGTTTCAGGACCAGAACAAACCGATCGTCCGTAACGCGTTCAAAGATCTCTTTTTTACTAAATATCCAAAGCCGGTTCAGCATAAAAAGCACGCCGATCGAGATCAGCCCTGAGAACAATACGGTCAGCTCGAACATGACCGGGACAAAGAGCGGAAAAGAGTTGAACGGTTTGCCCCCGACATTTAGCGGCCAGTCATAGGCGGATGTCCACACTTGCAAAATGATCGCCGAGATCAGCCCCAAAACCCCCGCGACAAATGCTATCCAACCCAACCGCGAGCGCCCCAGCCCGACCGCCCGGTCCATGCCGTGGACCGGATACGGCGTAAAAACATCCTGTATCTCAAAGCCGCGCAGCCGGGCCTCGGCCGCTATTGCCATCAGGTCCATTTCGTTGTCGAAAAATGCCGCTGCGTAACGCACGGTCTTTTCACTTGGTTCAGTCGCGCGCATAATGCAATACTCCTTTGACCTCGTTTATCGAAATGGCCGGAAACAGCCGAAGGAAGAGCAGGAATGCCGTAAAGAACAACCCGAAACTGCCCACCAGCAAACCCACATCGGTCAATGTCGGTATGAACATAGCCCAACTCGAAGGCAGATAGTCGCGGTGCAGGCTCGTTACAATTATAACGAACCGCTCAAACCACATTCCGACGTTGACGAGAATGCACAACATCAAGATCAACGGGATCTTCGTCCGAAAAGCCTTGAACCAAAACAGCTGTGGAATAAGAGCGTTGCAGCTGAACATCACCCAGTATGCC
>CAUJFK010000209.1 GCA_963169175.1 Acidobacteriota bacterium
TCGAATGTCCGTGTTCCAATATGGGAGAACGCCGACATCGCCGATGCGATAAAATGGACACGCGAACGCCGAATACACGTCATCGCCGCGGATGGTGAAGCGAAACACAGCTACGCAGCGATCAGCTGGCAGAAGCGGAGCATGATAATTTTCGGCTCTGAGGCCCACGGACTCGACCGCCAGTTCCTTGAAATGGCGGATGAAGTTGTTTCGATCCCAATGAAAAACGACGTGGAAAGCCTGAACCTTGCGGTATCGGCGGGAATTATTTTATTTGAAGCCGTGCGGCAAAATTCCT
This sequence comes from Acidobacteriota bacterium, assembly GCA_963169175.1. Lineage (GTDB taxonomy): Bacteria > Acidobacteriota > Blastocatellia > Pyrinomonadales > Pyrinomonadaceae > OLB17. The sequence continues at coordinate 299 of CAUJFK010000209.1, forward strand.
GATATCTTTACCTGACGATCGGAGCAGCGTTAACGGCTACGTTCGCGTTGGTGTTCGCCTGGGCCGCCAGATTTGCCGCATCGATCTGCTTTTTCAACAGTTCTCGGGCCTCTAAGCTGTCAATAATGGCCAGCGCCATCATTATCTCGTTGGACATTGTTTTTATGTTGTCCTTTTCCTGAACATTAAGCAGAAGAACGCGGGCTTGCTCATAGGCTCGCCTCGCCTCGACAGGCTTGTTCGTGAGCAGAAGTGCCCGCCCTAACCAGAAAAAGTCGCCTGCCTCCTGGGGTGTTGCGGCATTCGCATTCAGGTATTTGACCGGGTCCGCATCAACTGTACGGCGTGTTTCTTCAAAGGCTGTGAGCGGTATATTGTTGCTCTTTTGTTCAACGATCACTGGCGGATCTACTGTGACCGTCGGCCGCAGCGACGATCGGAGCATGCAATACCCGGCCACCGCGCCTATGGCCGCACCAGCCGCCAGGCCGATCAGCAGGATCAAGATCGGAAACGGCGATCGCGTTGAAAGATCGGCATTCGGTGTACTTGGTACCGATGCATAGGACAGGACCGCCGGAACAGCAGATGGTTCCGCCGTCCGCTCCTCAAGGTCTGACTCTATCGGGCCCGATAACTTCTCGTCCGGCGCCGTTTCATCTGCAAAACTCGCCGCGGGCTCCTCTTCAAGTAGATAAGGCTCCTCATCCACAAGATCATCGAAAGCTTCGTTGGTCACAATCGCCTCGGGCGGAAGCGATGCATCGGCCGCAGGGATATTTTCGGGCGGGATCTCAACATGCTCGATCGTTTCCGTATCCGCCGGAACCTCGTCGCGCGGACCGGCAATGGTCGGCTCGTCGTCGTCCAGAGTTTCGTTGAACAGCAACGGGCTGATGGTGCCATCGCCCGGAAAGCGGACTATCACCGCCGTCAGGTTGTCCTCGGCCCCGCGGCTAAAACATATCTCCTTCATCCGGGCACAAATATCCTCGGGCCCAAACTCTGAGCTAAGCAGTTGTTCTATCTCGTCGTCGCCTATGTGCCGCGTGATGCCGTCGGAACAAAGCAAAAATGTGGTTCCCGGATGGATCAGGACACACTTTAGGTCGGGAAGCACCGTTTCTTCGGCCCCGAGCGCACGGCTTATTACATTTCGGCTTGGATGGTTTAGGGCCTGTTCGGGCGTCATTCGCCCGGCACGGACTTCTTCCTCAACGACCGAATGATCGTCGGTTTCCCGCGACAATCGTCCGGCGGCATCCACCTTGTAAACACGCGAGTCGCCGACATGAGCGATAGTTGCCATGTCGCCCGAAACATGGACCGCGACCACGGTCGTTGCCATTGATGTGAGCTGAGCAATGTCTCGCGACATTTGAAAGATCGCTTCGTTCGCACGTTCCAGCGCAACACGCATGGTGTCTTCCGGGTCGGCATTCGGGCCCATGTTTACGAAGGCCTCGCCGAGTATTTCGACAGCCATCTGCGATGCGACCTCGCCCGCCTGGGCACCGCCGACACCGTCCGCAACGGCGAAGATTCCGTGTTCGGGAAGTTCGAGAAAGGAATCCTCATTCTGAGGACGGCCCTCGTTCAGGCCTCGGTCACTCACCGATGCCGACGAAAATTCAGTTACGATACCATCCATCTTTCCTGTCTCCGATTCCGCAACGAGCGCGATCGTATCAAGTTCTGCTGCAATAGATTAGGTGCCTGGAATTAGGGTAGTGCGTTAACGTTGCCAACACTTCGGTCGATCGCGTTTCTATGCGAGAACGCCATCAGCATGCCCAGCATTACAAAGCTCGTTATCAGCGAAAACCCGCCATGGCTGACAAAGGGAAGCGTGATCCCGGTCATCGGCAGTGCACGGGTGATGCCGCCAATATTGACGAGGGCCTGAAACCCAATAAACGCAGACAACCCTATGCAACAGAGCTTGCTGAACATGTCCCGCGAATCGAGCGCTGTTCTGACACCCGCGCTAACGAACACGATCAGCGCAAAGGTTAGCAACAAACCCCCGAAAAGTCCAAGTTCCTCCGCCAACGCGGCAAAGACATAATCTGAGTCGGCAACGGGTATCAACTCAGGATACCCAAGGCCCAAACCGCGGCCTGTCGTCCCGCCCGAAGCTAGCCCAAAGGTTGCCTGCGCCGGCTGAAAGGCGAGGATATCGAACCACGCATCAACGTTGATGGTCCGCTGCAGGCTTGGATCTTCTTCAAGCATCTGCGGCAGATTCGGGTCCTTTTCTACTAGCTTCTTGTAATAATCATCATAATCTTCCTTCCACCAGGCCGTGTCCGGCGATGGCGGTGTAAATCCATCCAGCCAAAGGTGAAAACGCTGCTGGATTCGGTTCGGCAGCACAGATCTGACCGGTGTGGCGACGGTAGGGAGCAGCGGGATTTTTGCCTGAGTATCATCAGGCAGGGCACCGACGATGAGAATTCCGATAACAAGCGCAACGCTGCCAACCAAAACAAAACGCTGCATGAACCGCCGGACCGCTATTAGATAAAGCGTCGCATAGACCCCGCTGAACACCATCATTTGCCCAAAATCTTTGAGTACAAAGAAGGGAACAAACGGCAGGATCGCCATAAAGACAAGGGGAATTACATCCTTGGCCCGCGGCAAACCCCAATATGTCCGGGCCAGATTCTTGTACAGGATCGATAATATCGCGGCAAATCCGATCAGGAACGGGATCTTTGCAGGTTCCCACGGCGTCATGTTGCCAATAGATTTACCGGCGCGCGATGTAATGGCCGCAAGGATCAGCGGGCCAAGCGTGAGCAGAACTATCAGAAATCCATTTTTCTGCAGAAACTCAAGCACACGCTCGTCGCGAAAGGCGATCAGGACGAATACGAGTCCCAAAACTCCAAGCACCGGGTTGATCGTTCGGCCGGAGAACAAAACGCCAGCCAACGTGTCCGGCGAGGGCCGCGGCGTTTCCGCCGACAGGTCGACTGGCGACGGCGGCGTCGGCGGAAGGCCCATCATCTGCTTTTTCTCTGCTGAGTAATTTTCTTGAATGTAGTGAAGCTGAAGCGTTTTAATCTTCTGCTGCCGGGCCTCGGCCTTGTCCTTTCGCGACACATATTCGGGGTCGCTAAAGAGACGATATTGGATTGTGAGGCCGATCGAGAATAAAAGTACCGCGGTCGTATAGACCGTCCAGCTTCCCTGAAACTTAAGGACTTTCTTTAAGAATATTGGCAGAACTGCAAGAAAAGAAAGGAGTCCAACGTTGCGAACTGCCGTGTACCACGACGTCTCATAACCTCGGATAAGGCCGCCATAATAGATGGCGTAGTGAGCTGTCGCCGCCAAAAAAATGATCAGCGCCAGGATAAAAAAGTGTGATGATGTTCTGTTCTTCACAAAAAAACTACCGTGTTGATCGCCGCCGTTTCGGCCCGGCCGCTGGTGCTTTCGGCCTGTATTTTTCTCCAAGCAGACCGAGATCCCGAGCCTTCAAAATAACGTCCGCCGCGATCGGAGCGGCCGTAGTTCCGCCGTAACCTGACCCAATGTCCTCGATTACAACAGCGATAGCGAGCGTCGGGCTTTCCAGCGGAGCAATGCTGATGAACCAGCCGTCAGTGCGCCGTCTGAACACAGGTTCCTGGTAGGTGGTCCATTCGCCGGCATCATTCTTTTTGCGTTTGGCGACGGTGATCCGTTTTCCGTTCTTGTCATAGGCGGGAACGCCATCCTTTTCAGCAGTGCCCGTTTTCCCGCCGGTTTCGATACCTGTCCCCGCTAGCTTTGCCTTGACGCGCGTACCCGTACCGCCCGATTCCTCGGTCACCGTTGACATAATTTCGCGCACAACGGCAGCCTGCTGCGGTGTCAGGACCTGCGAGAACATCTGCGGCTGAAGATCAGCCTCGATCTTGGGCTTCATCAATTTGCCTTGAATATTTGCCGGAGCCGAGGCGATCAGGGCCATCTGGAACGGTGTCATTTGGCCCGCATAGCCCTGGCCCATACCGATCTGGCCAAAGTCAAAAAGTGTCAGCTCTTTACCAGTCACAATTGTCGAACGCGCCGGTGCAAGAGCATTGGCGACGCGTCTGTTGGAAGTATTCCAAATATCGGCAAAAAAGCCTTGCTGGAGGGCCTCTTCAGGCGTTTCAGTAGGGGTTATTCCAAATATCCTCGCGGTTTCGGCCATTCGATCGCGGCCAAGAGCGTTCGCTAATTGGGCAAAATACTGGTTGCTTGAAACCTTATATGCCTCGCGGATCGGGATATTTTCGGCGCAGGCATGGCAGCTGCCGCCTGCATCGCAGATCGGCTTTGAACCGCGGAACGGCGTATAGCAAGGCGGAGTTGCGTCAGCGGGACGACCGGGAAATGTCAGGTCGGATCGGCCGGCACGAAATGCCGAGATCATCGTAAATGTCTTGAACGTCGAGCCCGGAATGTAAAACTCGCGTGTTGCACGGTTAAGAAGAGGTTTGTGCTCCTTGTCCGCCTCTAACTTTAGATATCCGTCAAGCGTTTCGGCCTCAGAAAGCTTGTAGGATGGATTGGAATACATCGCAAGGACATCGCCGGTCTGCGGATTCAAGACGACGATCCCGCCCTGTTTTCCTTCAAGTTGTTTGGCAACAAATGCCTGTAAATCACGGTCAATAGTAATCCTTACATCTCTTTGCTCCGGCTCTGGCTTCTTGTATTTCGTTAAGATCTCCCAGGCCTCGGGCATTGGGTTTGCTTCGCGGTTGTAAAGCGTACGCTCGAGGCCGGGCGTGCCGCGTTCGGTTCCGAGAAAATGTGCCATCTCGGTCTCAAGAGCATATGTCCGATCGACCTCGCCTTTCGCGTTTATCTTGTAATAGGCCAGCGCGGCCCCGAGTTTGCCGGTCCGGTCGAGCATCCAGCCTCTCAGGTCCGCTGCTGATGTTCGCCGGGTCCGAAGGTCCTTATATGCCAAAGCTTGAAACTGTTCGTTCGAATCATCTGCGAAATATGTCCAGTAAACCTGGAATCCAAATACGCTAAATGCAAGTAAAATAAAGACAAACTGCCATACGCGGATACTTCGGTTTGCGACGGTTTGTGTAAGCTTGCGTGCCACCTCGCGCGGCAGGCCTCGCTCAAATAGAAACTTGGGGCGGCTGAAGTTATCGAAAAAGGAGATGCACAGAAATCCAAGCAGAATGCCGACCCCAATGATGAAGATGATGCTCAGCCCGGCGGGTGTCCGTTCCAATACCTGGCCGCCGAACAGGTGTTCGGGCCGCCAATTGCTCCAGTCAATTTGTAATAGAAATCCAAACTTCACGTGTTGCCTGACGTCTCTTTGTCGGAAGCTTCCTCTGGCTCAGTCGGATTAGATGCGTTTTCGCTAGCGAGCAGCGGCCTAAGAATACGGGATTCCGGGATCGGGATGCTGGGCAACGTCGGATCTGTCTCCTGTTTCTCACTCAGCGGTTTTATCTTTTGTGAAAATTCGAATTCTCCGATTCGGACCGTTTCTGACGTGTCCTTCAGTTCGTCCGGTACAATAGGTGCCGCGGGAACGATTCGCTTGATGACCTCGACCTCCACATTGACCGTCCCGAACCGCAGCTTTTGTTGTGGCCGAACCGGAATTGCTTTGCCATATGCGATACGTTCGCCGTCTACGAATGTTCCGTTGGTCGATCCGGTATCGGCGACGACCAGTTCACCGTCACGGTTAAAAAGCAGCGACGCGTGCAGTTTCGACACACTCTCGTCGTCGAGTGCCAGATCATTCTCCTTGGTCCGGCCGACGGACCTCCGATCGCCTGCTTTCATCTCGACCACGCGTTCAAACGGATTCCCACTGATCTCAAAACGAAAGAGGACCTTCGCTTTGGCAGGCGGATCTTCCGGCGGGACCGCGATTTCCGGTACTTCCACCCGAAGGCCCGGGAGCGTAACGTCCGCTATTCCTTCGTGGTCATTCTCAGCGGCCTTGTCAAAACTTGCGAATAACTTTACACCGGTTGTGAAATAATCAGGCTTGACCGTTAGCGAGATCGGGCCGTAAGTGTAATATCGACGGTCGTTTATATGATCAACAAGCGCCGTCAGCAATTCGTTCTCGAGTTTTGTTAGCGCCGATTCAGAGTCGGTTGAGAACTTGTCCCACTGCATCTTGAGGGCGATGAAATGCGGAATAAACTTTCGGTTGTCATCTGCGACGCGTGCCTCGGCATCGACCAAACTCTTCAGGCGCTCCGAAAGTTCACTTGTCGCCAGAGTGCTCGAGGGCTTCCATCCGCGGCCTGTCAGCCGGTCAAGTGCGTCCCCAACCTTTGTCAGAACGCCTTGTACCAGCCAGTCGGCTGAGAAAGTTTTTTTGTTTTCTGTCACGTTTGCGGACATCTATACCGTGCAATACGCTGCACGGCAAGAATTTGTTGTTATTTTATCTTAATGCCACCAACCGCGGAAACGGGCGCAGCGGTCCGAAATAACGGCAGGGAATCGGCATTGCCCGGCCCAACGGCAAGTTCCCACCTCAGAATCTCTTGCCAACAAACGTTCAACAATGTACAATAATTTTGGAAATTCTTTTCCGTTCATCTTTTCCTACATCTAAGTTCCCGATTTACCGGGTAACCCATCAGCAAAGCAGGCACGCGGCCTTCGGGCCGGGCCGGGCCAATTTTCCGAAAGCTAAACATATGCCACATCTTCCGGTTGAACGCAGCCCAAACGGCGCTTCTCCTAAAAACGGGATGAGCGGGTATTCGCTCGTAGAGATCGTTGTGGTCCTGGCGCTGTTGTCCGTGCTCACGGCAATGTCGCTTCCGTATTTCTTCAATTTTTCACGGACGTACAAATCCGAAGATCAGGCTATCAAGGTGATGGACCTCATGCGTGAGGCCAGCCAGATCGCGTTGACGCGGCGCCGGACCATTCGCGTTGAGATCGATCGGACCAATACCGCGGAGCCGTTCCTTCGCATGAGCGAAGATGGCGGGCCCGTGCTGAAGACGATCCCGCTGGAACCGCTGAATGCGGTCCGCATGGACGTGGCCCCCGCCGGTATCAATGCTCCGAGCCCGCCAAACTACAGCGCGGCCTCGTATGTAAGCAACGTTTGGGCGATCAGATTCCGCAGCAACGGTTCGGTCATAACCGCCGCAGGCACTACGCCGGTGAGCGCGACGCTGTTTTCATGGCGGCCAAAAATGGAAACGGGAACCCCGTTCAACATCAGCGATCTTAATCCCGCCCGTGCCGAGGAAGTTCGTGCGATCACGATCTTTGGCGGGACAGGGGCCGTCCGCTACTGGAAATATACAGGTACGGCCTGGGTGCCGTACCAATAGCCGCGAGGAGTAAAAATGAAACACAGATCAGAGGCCGGATTCAGCTATGTGGATGTGATGATCGCGATCGTCATACTTTCGGTCGGCATCCTCGCCTTGCTTTCGGGCATAGCCGGGGCCGTTGTCCAATCGAAGGGGCAGGAAGTACAACTCCTGGCCAAACAGGTTGCTAGCTCGACGATGGAGTCGATCATGTCCCTCAAAGAGACTGACCCGAACCGGTTGGGCTGGATCGCGATGGGCAATGTGAACACGAACTGGGATACCGCGACGGGCACCTATCGCGGGGTCTTTGTGGTTGGTGAACAAGATGTTCTCGAGAATGCGGGGCCCGATCAGGTCATCGGAACGGCCGATGATACGGGTGCGACCGTTCCGGGAATGACGCGCGAGATCGTCATCACGGACCAGTGTGACACCGATCGGCCGTCGCCAAATTGCGCAACACCGGGCACGTGGCCGGTCCGCATCAGGACGGTGGTCGTGACCGTTCGATATTCGGTCAATGGCGTCCGAAGACAGGAAAGGCTTTCGACGGTGCTTACCGATTACGCCGCCACGGAGTAGAAACTATGATCAAGATACCGAATCAAAGCGAGCGTTCTAACAGCGCCGAGGCCGGCCTGACCATCCTTGAGGTCCTTGTTGCGATGACGATCTTCATCGTCGTTTCAGGCTCGATCTTTGGACTTCTCAGAGTTGCCCAGACCAGCCGCACATCGGTCACGAACAATGTCCAGTTGACCAAAAGTCTGCGGCTTGGCCTGAACCTGATAGGCCGCGATACATACAACGCGGGGCTTGGCTATCCGCTGGACGAGAACCGGGTCATTCTTCGCGACAACGGCATCCAGACACTGCTTGGTGTTCCGGTCGATGTCAATGCGACGGTGGATAACGTGCCGCCGGTCTTTGCGGGCAATGACATCACACTCAGCACATTCAATACGACGCCGAACACCCGTACCGACCAGGTTACGTTCATGTTCAAGGACGTCAATTTCAATCTGGTCGGAACGGCGCCGCTCCAGGTTTCTTCGACGATAACGATTAGCAGTTTTACGGCCGGCTCCGGCGCCGATGAGTTGAACCTGCCGGCGGGCGAGGCGGCCAAATGCAATGTCAACGACATATTTCTTATTCAGGGAGATACGTCGTTCACGCTTGGCATGGTCACCGCGATCGGCGGCAACAAACTTACTTTTGGCACCGACGTGCTTGGGCTCAATAACCCTGTCGCCGGCGGGGAAATGAGGTCGATAACGCCAAAGGCGATCGTCCGGGTGAAGATGGTCACGTATTTTGTTACGGCCGACGGCGTCCTGACACGGCGTGAGTTCGGCAATGTTCCGCCGCCCGGCCTCCCGGCTTCAGGCTACATCGACGAGCCGCTGGTCTATGGCGTTGAAGATTTTCAGATCCACTACGTTATGGACGACGGGTCCCTGGTCAATAATCCGAGCGCGGGGCCGGACGGCATCGCGGGCAACGCGGACGATGACCTGACAACGCTTGCCAATATACGGCAGGTACGCGTAAAGATCAGTGCAAAAACGACCGAGCTGGATTCACGCGGCGTTCCGGTCAGCGCGAGCCAGACGGCGACCTTTGCGACAAGGAATCTTGGATACGAGGCAAATTAACAGGCAGTGAGGCAAACTGGTATGAAAAGAACGGAATTATCACGGAAAGCTCGAGGTCAGGAAAGTAAATTTTCCGATCAGCGCGGGTCGGCCATTGTTATCGCTTTGTTCGTGCTTGCCCTCATCAGCGTTTTCGCTGCTTACGCATTGTCACGATCGGCAAGCGAAGCTGTTTCTATCGGGAACGAAACCGCTGAGGCCCGCACGCTTTACGCGGCCCAGGGAAGTCTCGAGATGATGACAAGGAACTTCAACAAGATCTTTGAGACAAAGCTGAATCCGACGGTCGCCGACAGGGCGTCGGTCGAGAACGGCGCGGTGCCCGGCCTACAGCCTGACTTTACGTTTGGCCAAACGCTTGACCAAATAACGAACAGTACGCCAAAGCAGCTTTCCGGCGGCCCGTACAGCGGACTATACGCGATCCAGGACACCTGGCGCCTGCGAACGACCGCAACTGACAATAATTCAGGAACGCAGATCGTTCTGACGCGGAACGTTCTTAACAATCGTATCCCGATCTTCCAGTTCGGTATTTTTTACGATGACGACCTTGAACTGTTCCGCCCGCCGCGTTTCAGCTTTGGCGGCCGTGTTCATTCAAACCGGCATTTCTTTATCTCGCCCGGCAGTGAAGGTGTTTATTTTGATTCGCGCGTGACCGCAACGGGCCATATCATTACGCAGACATGGCGTAACGGATATACCGGCGACAGCTCGAACAATGAGACATGGATCAAGAATGCGACGGGCACATTTAAGCGGCTTTCGCCGACCATGGGCAGTGTTCTTAACGGTACGCCAAACGTTTTCGCGTCCGGCAAATGGGCCAACCCCGATATGCCGTCGAGCGCGATCAATCCGCTTTGGGCGACGCAGAGCGCCGTTTTTGACGGCAACCTGCAGGCCCAAACAAAGCAGTTGAAGCTGCCGTTGAAAGTTGATGATCCGTCGCAGTCACTTATCACGATGGTCAAACGCGGCAAGGAGGTTGCGGGAGGAACAGGCGGCGATCTTTTCGCGAACGCTGCCGGAGTGCTTGGCCCGGTCACAGCGGCCGATGCCGACAATGGCATCAAACGTTCAGAACGGTTTGCCAATAAAACGGGTATCCGCATCAGCATGGCCGACAGTAAGGCAAAACTTCCTGGATGTGCCAGCGGTTCTGGTACGGCTGCCATAACCACGCCTTGCGGCATAAGGCTCGATGGAGAAAAGACCGGATTGGTTGCCGGCCCAACTCCGGTCCCCGCGACAACTCCGGATCAGTCCCGCGGTTACCAGCCACGCGCGATGACCGATGGATATCTCGCTAGTCGTGTTAACGGCGAACGCCTCTATACCGGCGGAGGCCGTGAGGTGTGGATCAAGGTCGAAACGGTCGCGACTGATGACACGACCGGGCTGATCGTAACGAAAGACATTACCGAGGATATACTGAGCCTCGGTTTGACTGAACAGCTTACAAAGTACGACATCACGTGGAGGCCCGAGGATGGAGCGAATTACAACGAGTCTTCGCCATCAAGCAGCCTCACGGCGACTACCGCCCAGTCTGCTTCAACCGGTACGGACAGTCGGGCGATCATAAAGATCCAGCGTTTCGCAATACCTGGTCCGGCCATTCAGGGCGGCAGCAACGTGCTGAATTCTTATGGTTCCGGCAGCAGTGCTTATAACACGGTCGTTCGGTACAGCGGTGCTGACTCGACAAAGCTTCAGAACGGCTGCAGCACAGGCTGCACCGGCGTAAACAACGACCCAAACAGCTCTCTTGAGCGAATGGGCCAACTCAAACTCGCTACCATCGGCGGCACTTCGACTTACGCGGTCGTTCCGTTCCCGATCGAGATGTTCGATTCGCGTGAAGGATTGTATTATGACCTTCGCAGTACGACGTGGTATCCGACGGCGCAATACGGCACGCTGAACAGCGCATCGCAAAAGTTGTCTGTGAACGGTGCGATGAGCATGATCGACATCGACGTGGCAAATCTTCGCCGGTTCCTTCGCGGTGATTTTAACGGACTGTTCCCGACGAATACACCGTTTGCCACAACAAAGGGCAGCGGCCTTAGAGCGTCCTGGGACCCGAGCGCAATGCAGGACATCCCGTCGCGCGAGGGTTGGGTGCTGTATATGTCCGACCGCCGGGGTGACGAAGATTTTGACGGCCAGTTTGACATGGAAGATATCTACGGCGGATCTCCCGGCAACGATGGCGTTCTGCAGCTCGGCGAGGATGTAAATTTCGACAACGTGCTTAATGTTCGCGCCGGATTCAACGGCGGGAATGAGGCCGAACGATATCAGGACAGCACGATCTACCCGGATGCGGCCGCTGTAAACGATCATAAATATTATCGTCGCGGCGTTCGCCTTATAAACGGAACGGTCATTCCGGGTATCTACGATTCGACGACCCCGGCAAACACGCGAGGGTTCAGTATTGCGTCAGAGAATGGCGTTTACGTTCAGGGGAACTACAATACCACTGGTGTTGGGACAGTTCCTTCGACCGGCAATACTCCATTCAACCAGTATCTTCCGTTTAACACGGCGACCCACATTCCGGCGTCGGTCGTGGCCGATGCTGTTACGATCCTCTCGAACGCATGGCAGGACGGCAACAGCTTCCGGTACCCTTATGATCAAACGGGACGGCAGGCCGACACGACCCAAATGCGTTTCGCGATGATCTCAGGCGACACGATTGCAAGCAGTGAAGCTACGCCGAATCAGGGCGGAATGTCACCGAGGCTGAATGGCGGTGTGCATAACTTCAAGCGGTTCCTTGAGCGATGGAACGGCGAACGCCTGGACTATGCGGGTTCGCTTATCAATCTGTTCAATTCGCAGAATAACAACGGATCGTTCAAATGCTGCAATACGGTTTACAACCCTCCAACCCGTAACTGGGTGTTTGACAGCACGTTCCTGGACCCGAGCCGTATTCCGCCGGGAACGCCGTTTTTCCAGTATGTGCAAACGACCGGTTTTGAACGGTCGGTCGAATAGCACGACAGGTTCTGAAGCCCTGTTCGAGCAGAGCTGCGAGCCGCTTTTATCACTCTCGTCCATCGTCCATTCTCCTCGGACGATATTTATGCCCGCCGGCTCGCGAGTCCATCGAGCCCGGCGGGCCTTTTCGCGCGCGGTGTGTTTTTTGAACTTTCGAAATATAATGGTCGTTAGTTATGTAACGACAGGCATCTGATCGGTGTAAACAGGCGGGCAGCCTGTTCCAGGTGAATGAAGGAACTTTCGCTCGACAATTGCAGGCTCGACAAGCGGTACGATATCTTCTCGACGCTTGGGCGCGGAAGCTATGCCGAAATATTCGCGGCGCGCGATACGCTTGCCTCGCCTCAGTCTCCGCACCGGCAGATCGCGATCAAGGCGCTGAATGTTTTTCTTCAGGATGACCTTGACGCTGATCTTGAGCGGACGCTTGTTGAGAATTTTCAGAACGAGGCCGTGGCGCTCGACCGCGTTCGCCATCCGAACATAATCAGCCGCCTCGGCCATGGCACGGCCCGTGACGCACGGGGGACGCTGTTTCATTATCTGGTGCTCGAATATCTTGAAGGCGGTGACCTTCAGAAGCTTTGCCGGAATGAGCCGCTCGGGCTGAAAAAAGGATTGAAGTATATCGAGCAGGTTTGCGCCGGGCTTCGGCACGCTCATAACAGCGGTGTCATCCACCGCGACATCAAGCCTCAAAACCTGCTTTTAACGGCTGATCGTGAAACGGTAAAGATCGCGGATTTTGGCGTGGCCCGCATTCACGCCTCGAACGCCCCGATAACGCGTGTCGGGACAAACATCTATGCCGCACCTGAGCACAGCCCGCTAAGTGCGGACGGCGATGTGATGGTGGTGGCGGAGTTGACGCCGGCCGCCGACATCTACTCGCTGGCAAAGACGGTTTACGCATTGCTGACCCACGAATCACCCCGCTTTTATGCGAACCAGCCGATAACCGATCTTCCGTTAGCGATTCGCGGTGAGGAGTGGGCGGGCCAATTGAAACCTGTGCTCGAGAAAGCCACCCGGCGTGAACCCGGTGAACGATATCAGTCAGTAGATGAGTTTTGGCGTGATCTTGAAAGTGTGCGGCGGTTCTCAGAAGATTTTGAAACAGCCACGCATATTCGCCCAAAGATCCATGCGGTTCCGCAGCCGCATGTCGCACGGGGCTATTCGCCGATCGCACCACAGCAGCCGAGGTTCGATACTTCTCGGGAATTAAAGCTGCGGCACCAGTTCGGCCCGGCGGTCGCCGCACCCGCGATAGATGTGGCGAATGCGGCAAAACCGCGGTATCCCGCTCTCGTGGTTCCGGCGGAGCCATCGGTTTCGGCACCGCCCGCTGAAAACGGAAAGAGTGTTCAACTCAAAATTGAGATCCCGAACGCAGTTGTCCCGGAAGGTTCGGCCCGCCCCAAAAAACCCAGAAAGGCACTTCGGCGCTTTGCTGCCTTTTTGATCTTTATCGCAATGTTTGCGGGCGGTCTGTTTGTGACTACATCGCTTCTGAGAGATGCCGGGCTGCTTCCGAATATTGCGGGCTTACTCAGCCATCAAACCGGCACGGCCAACACCGATATCAACCTTCGCCCCGACCCGAGCACGAACAATGATCCGATCGGGGTTGTTACCAGGAACTCGCGCCTTAGAATTGTAAAAACGCAGAATAACTGGTATCAAGTTGATGTGCTCGAACAGGGAAGACAGCGTGACGAGCAACTCCCAACAAACCGCGGCTGGCTAAACGGGCGGTATGTAGATCTCGACCAATGAATAGGGTTCACCACAGAGACGCAGAGACAAGAGAACGAAGCTGGATTTCCTCTGTGTCTCCGTGTCTCTGTGGTAAAAGGATAATAAATTGAGCGTACTAGATAAGGTTAGAAAATGGATCGACGGCGAATCGGCCGAGGGTGTTCTTGAGGACGCGGCCCGTGATGCGCA
>CAUJFK010000210.1 GCA_963169175.1 Acidobacteriota bacterium
CGACGGCAAGGCCGATATTGCGGTTTGGCGCGAGCCTACGGGCGTTTGGTATATCATTCCGAGTTCGACGAATACGTTCACGACACAGACATGGGGCGTTCCGGGCGACGAACCTGTTGCACGTGATTGGGACGGCGACGGAAAAACGGATCTGGCGGTTGTCCGCAGAACAGGCGGAAACATGATCTGGTACATCTTCAGCAGCCTCACGGGCGGTTTTGAGGGTCGCCAATTCGGAGCTTCGACAGATTTTACCGCACCGGGCGACTATGACGGCGACGGCAAATTTGACGTGGCTGTCCAGCGGCCGGGAGCAACCCCGACATCACCCGCAACGTTCTATATCAATACCGGAACTTCGTTTGAATTTTACACATTTGGCCAAAGCAACGACCTCGTGGCACCGGGCGATTGGGATGGCGACGGCAAAACAGATATTGCGGTTGTACGTGAGGGTGCAACGCCTACGTCCAATCTAACCTGGTATGTGCGACAGCCTGGCGGCGGCTACACAACATTCGTATGGGGCGTGACCGGAACCGACCTGCTTGCCCAGAATGATTATACCGGCGACGGCAGGACCGACTACGGCGTTTGGCGTAATTCGGACGGTAATTTCTACGTCTTTGATCCGACAAACGGCGGCTTTTATGTGACAAACTGGGGTCAGCCAAATGACTTCCCTGTTGCCAGCTACGACACGCATTGACGTAACTGTTGGCATTTGCAAACTAAGTGGGCCGATGATCGATAAGATCGTCGGCCTTTTAATTCAGGAACACGTCCACACGATATGCTAAATTCGATCTATGCCCGAGGCGACAAACAAGGCCGACCTTATTATTGACGTCTGGGAAAGGCTGGATTGCGAAAGTGTCGGGGTGGAAGAGATGATCGCAATCGAAACCGCGGTGCTCAAACGTTTTGGCAGAACGGCAGTCGATTCACCGATGGTGATAGCCCGGCTCCTCGCCGACGAGGGAGCGGTCCTGCGGCATTCGGAGATAATGGCATTGTATGTGGAGCGTGCCCTGGATCGCCCATACGAACCGGCTTTCCGAAACATTTTGAACATCAATGACCTCAGCGAGGCAGCCAGTTCGCTGCGGCGGCTTGAGAATCTTCGGCGGAAGTATCTGAGCGACAAGGACAAAGAAGGTCTTCGCCTTGTCCGCGAGAAAGGGCAGGCCGGGCGCATTGAGGCCCTCGAGCGGGCGAATAGTGGTACGAATAGAGCGGTCGAGCGTCAACGATACGCCGAGATAGCCGAATGGATAACACTCTGGCTTCAATCACCCGATATGTTCGAAACGTGGATAGACCTTCGATTGTCGTCCGTGGATTTCAGGCAGAAATTTCCAGGCAGCGTAAATGAATGATCCTGCCATACGATTCATTGGATCCTTCCCTTGGCATTTTCTTCACATTTTTGCTGTTCGCAATGACGCATAGATGAGACGCTTTTACTCACCTCCAGATCAGATATCAGAAGGCCGGGTGAATCTTAACGCCGACGAAACGCGACATCTTCGCGATGTGCTTCGGCTACGGGTCGGCGATGAAGCATCGGTCTTTGACGGCCTTGGGCAGGAGTATCGGTGCCTCGTCAGCGAGCTATCAAAAAAATCCGCGATCCTAGAAGTACAGCAAGAGATTGAGCCATCGTCTCCCGAATCTCCTTTGGACATTACGGCCGCAGCAGCGATCCTGCCGGGCGAAAAGTATGAGATAACCGTACAGAAAGCGGTCGAACTTGGCGTTTACAGGCTGCAGCCGCTCTATACCGTTCGCTGTGAGATGAAACCCGGAGGAAGCGGCCGGCGAATGGAACGCTGGCGAAAGATCGCGGCCGAGTCCGCAAAACAGTCCGGCCGCGCAAGGTTGATGGATATAGCGGAACCTGTCGAGTTAACAGAGTTTTTGGCAGATGCCGGATCGATAGCCGGAACAAAGATCTTTTTCAGTGAACGCGACGGAAGCGACTTCAACGCGATAGAACCGGCAATGAAAATGACTGCGGTCTTTGGCCCGAAGGGCGGTTGGGACGATTCTGAGCTGGAATCCGCAATGGCGGCCAACTTCACGATCGTAACCTTTGGCGGCCGAATTATGCGTGCCGAGACTGCCGCGATTGCAATGACCGCCATTCTGCAGCACCGCTTCGGAGATCTTTCCTAGACACAGGAGCCGCACAGCAGGTATTTTGCCTTCTTTTCGTGAATTTTCGTGTCTTCATTTCGTAAGTTTCGTGGTGCCGAGGCCGAACCCTGGACCACGAAACTCACGGATCGGATACAAAATTCACGAAATGGCCCGCACAAAACTGTGCGGGCGGCTGCAATGGAATCTTATATCTCGTTTGTTTTTGGCCGTGGGCGGTAGTAGGAATCACCGCGTTGGGTTAATTTGGCCTTTTCGCCGAGGGTCTGGATAACGGAATCAAGGAGTTCCTTATTATCAAGCTTAAAGCTGGTCGTTCCGCGGGCGTCGGCGTCAGGATCGTTGAATTGGACCACTAAATACCGGCGCTTTTCCTTGATGAATCCACCGAGTATGCCGGCCCCGATGACCGGGATCGCCCCAACAATATGGCCAGTATTTGAGGTTACAGACCGTGACTGCGGTGATATGACGACCAACGATCGGTACGGAATGCCGAACAGCTCCTTCCCAGCTTTGCCAAGAAATACGATCCGCGCATTCTCATCGTCAAACTTGAGCGTACCTTCTTCTTTCTTCGAGAACCCAAATAGGCCGCCCTCGTATTTCGCCTCGAACGTGGCAGGCGCGGACGCAGCCTTTTCCGAAGCCGCAGACCTATCAACCGGCCGCGGTTGAGCATAACCGGCCAAAGCCAACGCGAAGACAGTGACTGTGACGAGGCATAATTTCTTCATGCTATGTTACTAATCCAACTATGGAACCAAACTCATAGACGCTTCCCAAGAGGATTTGGTTGTCACCCTGAGGCGGTTAGACTCGGCTGAGCCAAATAAGCACCGATACGCTTCTCCGCAATCTCAACGTACTGAGCAGAAATTTCTGAGCCAAGCCAAAGTCGATTTTTTAGTTGCGCCACCTTTGCGGTAGTACCGCTGCCCATGAAGCAATCATAAACAACGTCCCCTTCATCCGTCCAAGTAACGATCTGATCTTCAACAAGTTGTTCCGGAAAAATTGCTGGGTGTTCGAAAGCGATCTTATCTTTTGAGGACGAGGTGCCGACATTATAAAAGAAAATATTACTTACCTTTCGTACAGATTTTATCTCGCGGCCTATGTCCTCGTCTGGCACATTGCCCCTACCACCTGACGTAATTCTGAACGCTGTAATCTTTTGTCCAGCCGATTTAGTAGGTTCCGTAATCGGGTTAAAGGTTTTCGGCTGCCCCTTGCTAAAACAAAACATGTATTCGAAGCATTGTCGGTACCGTTTGCCACAATCACTTGGAATGGGATTCTTTTTCGCGTAGATCATTGTGTCATGCACTCGAAAACCTGCCCTATTGAACTCAATCGCATGAGCAAAACTACTGAGACTCTCACTGCCATTCACAGTCCTGTCGGCAACGACCCAGACGACAACACCGCCGGGCTTTGTCTTAGCAAATAGTCCTGCGGCAATGTCCTCTACAGGAAAGTGATAGCCGTTATAGTCACGCAAATCGTCATAAGGTGGACTGGTTATTGTCATGTCCACAAAATCATCAGGCATGCGCGACAACGTCTCCAGACAATTCTCGTTGTATATTCTATTCAGCTCCATAGGCTTGCATAGATGTTAACATATTTCACGCACGGCGCATTCCCACAGTTCGAAAAAGGCTGCGAGTTTAACCTAAGGCGTATATGTGATAATCGGAGCGACATACCTAACAAACTTTCGAATATTCATTTTCACCTGCAGGTTATTCCCAGGATGGTCAAGCGAAGTTTTCGGTATGTTTTGGCTGTGGACTCCGTTACCGCCCTTTCGTTGTATTGTAAAGTATTCGCCAATCCTAATAATACCTCGGTTTGAAAACGAAACCTTGCAATCCAAATTATCCAACAACTGCTTCATGTCGTAAAGTAACATCGTGTTCGTTGAGCGATCATAGAGAACAAGTAACTCCGAACCCTCCTGTCGTACAAGCGAGAATTGCAGTATTTTCCTTGCGAGCGGTCCCAAAACGCTCAACACTCGAGACTCGTCCTCTGAAAGAATAAATCTTCCTGCCTTGCCGGCGACCCTCACAGCCGCTTCCTGGAAAGTAATGACTAGTTCGTCCAACCCCAATTCCCGACAAAAAGTTTCTATCCTCGACCTCGTAACCTGGTTGAATCCTGCCTTAAAGGCCTTAATATTTACGCTCAGGCTTCGTCCATCCGAAAATCGCAGTATGACGTCCGATTTTCCTGCGTCCGTTCCGGTTGAGAACGAGGTGCCGAACTCTCCTTCAATAGCAAAGTATGCCCGCAAGGTATTCAAAACATCTCGTTGACGTCGAATACTATTCTTAAAAAGCCGCTCTACATCCATGCCGATAGCGGTGTTCTTGTTTGTCATATCTCGGCAGAAACCTACAAACTCATATTCCCAAACGTTTGTTTCCATTGCAGCGCGTTGGCCATCACGGCCAGCCGCTGGCGATCGCTTTCAGAACAGCCTCCCGTGATTTGACCGATCATCGTTCGGGCAAGCGGCACGGCGAGGGAACCGGCGTTGGCCAGCAAGTTCGGAAAATAATGCAGCTGTACTGAGCCATCGGTGCCGTGATGAAAGCCGTCGATCGCTTCCTGCTCCAGGGTGAAAACGTATTGTCCCGCGGGTATTACACGTTCGGGAATACTCTGAACAGATGTACCGTCGGCATGGGCTGTCCCAAGAAGCAGGATCCCGATCAATGCCTTTTTCTCACCCGCCACATCCTGTCGCAGGCCGCCCAGGGCCGGCGTCGAAGGCGTACGCGGGCTATTGTTCATATACTCCGGGTTTACCAGCCGCGAATCACAGATCACGCCGATCACCGCTCCGTCATCACCGGGCATGGCAACGAACCGCCCAAAGCCATAATCGTCTGCCGCCGGCACGCCTTCGCCATCACGCTCTTCGAGAATGCGGGCAATATATGCAATGTGCGAATTCGAACTGACGATCTTGGCTATTTTCATTGCGTTTGCGGCATGCGATCTGACGCCAAAGACCTCAGCTGGCATCCCATTTTTCAATGAACGCTCGGATATGGTCGTTGGCCGCGTCCTCGGCGTCGCGATCGAGAAACTCCCTAAAATCGTCCTGCTCCGCAGCGTAGGCTTCCTCAGAGATCTTACATGCAAAGTTCGCAACACGCTGCCAGAGCAAATAAGTATTGAGCGCGTCTATCTGATTATACTTGACGATCCGGTCCACATCTCCGGCCAGCCACAGATCGACCACCTGAGCACCGTCCACATCCAATTTGCCGGGAAAACCACAAAGCCGGGCCAGATCATTTAGCTTTGGCGCCATCGAATGGCGCGAAAATCTTTGCAGCAGATCAAGATGCCATTCGCTGTTCTTTGAATCGAAATAATCGCGTCCATTCCAAGGCTTGTCCGGACGCTTACAAAAAAGTTCGGCGCGTACTTCGTTGACAAGCGCCCTTTGGATCAACACCTGCAAATCGGATTCCAGCGAATTGAATCCGACCAGTTGAGGCGAGCGTACGCCGACGTAGTGAAGAAACTGCGAGATCATCTCACCCTCGGGCGGCAGACTTTCGGCGAGCGGCCGTTTCGGCAGTGAGTGCAGGCCAAACTCGGCCTTTCGCACTCCGTCAACGTAAACTATCCGCCGCGACAGGAATGCTATCGAAACTATCTTCGACAAGGCATATTTAACAAAAGGCCGCGGACATCCTTCCACATCATACCCTTTGGTACCTTCCCAAAGCCGCTGGATCGCCCCTTCCTCGGTCACATCCTGCGGAAGGTCATACAGCCGAGCCGCACCCGCCGCGTCAGGCACCCATTCCAGATCGAAGAACCAAACGGGGTCTTTTA
>CAUJFK010000211.1 GCA_963169175.1 Acidobacteriota bacterium
AACGAGGCAAACTGGAAAGCTCATTATACAAGTACCGCACCTGAGATCTGGCGGCAAACAAATGGGCGTGTCACGCATTTTGCTGCCGGACTCGGAACGACTGGGACGTTTGTCGGCACGGCCCGCGGGTTGAAGAGGTTCAACCCTGGCGTACGGACGATCTCCGTGCAGCCCGAATCACCTATCCACGGGCTCGAAGGAATGAAACACCTCGATACGGCGCTCGTTCCGGGAATCTACGACGCGTCCACTGCTGACGAAAGCCATACCGTTTCGACCGAAGAGGCCCAATTGATGACGCGGCGGCTGGCCCGTGAGGAAGGCCTGTTTGTCGGTCCAAGCTCCGGTGCGAATGTATTTGCTGCCGTCCGCCTGGCAGAAAAATTGCGGGGCGATGCGGTCGTTGTCACGATACTTTGTGACGGGGGCGGAAAGTATATGCACGAAGAATTCTGGGCGGAGTTATAGAGCACGGTGTTGCCCGCCCACATCGGCTGGCCTACGGGCAGCCCGCGGATCTTTGAAAAAAAATCGGAATAGGTCTTGACAAGGCCGCAGACTTCCTTTAATCTGCCAAAAGTTCTTTTTCACGTTTCTGCTCGATGGAAGCGAATGACAGTGGCGATTTAAGGTAACTTGCTCCACTATAAAAAACTGCTAAACTCCGCAAGAGAATTTTCAAAAAAGCTCTCGTGCCGTATTTGGCACGGGAGCTTTTTTTCGTTGTCCGACAAACTTTAGTTTGTCGATCGCCGCCGATGATGAAAGATCAACAAAACTGAAGTTTGTTGGACAGTGAACGATATGGGCGATTTCTCATTAGCAACACGATTCGTACACGCCGGCGAGCGGCGTGATGCACCTGCGGGTGTGCCGGCCTCGACGCCGATCTATGCGACCTCTTCGTTCATTTACGAGCAGGTGGAAGACATAGACCGGATCGTGGACGGCGAGACGAGCGGCTTTGTTTACAGCCGATACGGCAATCCGACCGTTGCGGCGTTCGAGGAAGCGATGGCAGCGGTCGAGAATGGAAAATTTGCCTATGCGTTCGGGTCGGGAATGGCGGCGATTCACGCGGCATTGCTCGCCTCCGAGCTGTCGAGCGGTTCGGTCGTTCTTGCCTCGCGTGACCTTTACGGATCGACACTCGAACTGCTTTACAGCGTGTTTCGTCCGTTCGGCGTAAAGACGGTCACGGAGGATTTCAACGACATTGCTGCCTTGCGGGCGAGGGCCTTGGAGGTAAAGCCGGCGGTCATGTTTTGTGAAACGCTGTCGAATCCGCTGCTTAAAGTTTGTGATATTGAGGAATGCGCGGCGATCGCACGCGAGGTTGGCGCAAAGTTGATAGTTGATAATACGTTTGCGACGCCATATCTTTGCCGTCCGCTCGATCTTGGGGCCGATTTTGTTGTGCACAGTGCGACAAAATTTCTAGGTGGACATGCGGATGCAACCGGCGGCGTTGTTGTTGCAAAAGAAGAGTTTGACAAGCCGGCATTGCTCGGTGCCCTGACGCTTGCGGGCGGAGTGCTCAGCCCGTGGGAGGCACATTCGATACTGCGCGGGTTGAAAACATTGGGCTTAAGGATGGAAAAGCAATGCTCGAATGCGGAACTCCTTGCAAACCGACTTGATAAGCTGCCGCAGATCAGCGAGGTTATTTATCCGAAGTTTTTCGAAGGGGACCAGGCGAATGCTTTGGACCGAACCTTTCACGGTTCGGAGTACGGAGCGATTGTTTCGATACGGCTTGCCGACGACACGCGTGAGGCGGCATACCGGTTTTTGAACGCGTTGCAGCTATGCACTCGTGCCGCCAGTGTTGGCGATCTTTTTACCGGAATTGTTCATCCGGCGACAGCGACGCACCGCGAACTCTCGCCGGCGAAGCGGGCTGAGATTGGGATCACGGAAGGGCTGATACGCATTTCTGTCGGTATCGAGGACGTGAACGATATCGTTGCGGATATTGAGCAAGCATTGAGAGCTGGGGAAGCGTTTAGCCGCGGATTTTCGCAGATAACGCTGATCGAAGAGACAAAAGCGGCAACGGTCGGAGCATAGTGATCTGATCTGCGACATCCGCGTGAATCCGCGGCAAAAAACTGATGATCATCTTGAACGAACAAATACTAAACGCAATCACAACGCACGCCGAGCGGGATTATCCGCATGAATGCGGCGGTATGTTGATCGGTCATTTTTCTGCTGAGAAGAAATCGGTCACTGAGATCTTTCCGCTCGAAAATGCCCGCGAAGAAGAAGCGCGTCACGACCGTATTCTGATCCTGCCAAAGGATGTTCTCAGGGCGGAACGATATGCGCGGGAAAAGAAACTTGATGTTGTCGGCTATTACCATTCGCATCCGGACGATAAGGCAATACCGTCGCAATATGACCTCGATCATGCGCTGCCGGTCTGGTCGTATGTGATCGCGTCGGTGATCGAGGGCAAAGTTGTAGATATCAGGTCATGGGAAATGGAGAACGACCGATCGCAATTCAATGAGGAGCAATTGGAACGCTGGCGTCTCGCCGGCGAGAGTGTCTGATCTTTTCTAGTGTATTGTTACACGCCAGCGGGACGCTGGCTTTCCGTAAAAATTATGGCTGTTACTATCATAATTCCTACACCGCTCAGGCAGTTTGCCGGGGGTAGTTCTGAGATCGAGGTCCGGGCCTCGACGGCCGGTGATGCGTTGCTTGAATTGACGACAGAGCATGCCGAACTTCGCAAACATTTGTTCAACGAGCAGGATAAGCTGCGCAATTTCATCAATGTTTATGTCGGCGATGAGGACATACGCCATTTGGATGGGCCGAACACACAGGTGAAAGACGGCGAGACGATAATGATCGTGCCGTCCATCGCCGGCGGAAGTACTGTCGGAACGCGGACCTCAGTTCGCACGGACTTGCGAACTGAAGGTCGCGTTCCGGCCTTGTCAAACGATGAGATCGCTCGATATTCGCGGCATCTGATCCTACCGGAGGTTGGGTTCGAGGGGCAAAAAAAGCTTAAGGCTGCTCGTGTGTTGACAATTGGTACGGGCGGATTGGGTTCGCCGCTCGGGCTTTATTTGGCGGCGGCGGGTGTTGGAACTATCGGCATTGTTGATTTTGATGTCGTTGATGAATCAAATCTTCAACGGCAGATAATTCACGGCACTAAAGACGTTGGCCGGCTAAAGAACGATTCGGCGAAAGAGCGGTTGTTGGATATAAATCCAAACACGAACGTTGAGTCGTTCAACACGCGGTTGACCAGCGAGAACGCTCTCGAATTGTTCCGTGAATTCGATGTGATAGTGGATGGGACCGACAATTTTCCGACTCGTTATCTGGTCAACGACGCCAGCGTGCTGACCGGCAAGCCAAATGTTTACGGTTCCATCTTCAGATTTGAAGGCCAGGCGAGCGTATTCTGGGCGGAGAAAGGTGCGTGTTACCGATGCCTGTATCCCGAACCGCCACCGCCGGGCTTGGTCCCATCATGTGCCGAGGGTGGAGTGCTCGGCGTTCTGCCTGGCATCGTAGGCACTATACAGGCGAATGAAGTTATAAAGGTCATTCTGGGTGCCGAAGGAATTTTGCTCAACCGGCTGCTGCTGTTTGATGCCTGGAAAATGACGTTTCGCCAGTTGAAACTTCGAAAAGATGCAAACTGCCCGCTGTGCGGCGATAACCCGTCGATCAATGAGTTGATAGATTACGAAGAATTCTGCGGCCTCAAGGCCCCGGTTGAAGAAAAACCAGTGTTCGATGAAATAACCGCGACTGAGTTGAAAGCACTATTTGACCGTGACGAAGATTTTCAGCTGATCGATGTCCGTGAGCCGCACGAGTTTGAGATCGCACGAATACCCGGAGCAAAGTTGATCCCGCTCGGCGAGATAGTTAAGCGGATCTGCGAGATAGAGAAAGGCAAAACGGCCATTATCCAATGCAAAGGCGGTGTACGAAGCGCCAAGGCGATCGGCTATTTGAAAGATGCCGGGTTTGAGGGAAGGCTGATCAATCTAAAAGGCGGCATCGGCGCGTGGTCGGACAATGTTGATAGATCGGTACCCAAATATTGACCGATGCGGCATCAGGAACTTGACCAGTACTTGCGCAAAACAAGGATCTTCCCGAAAAGCCGCAGAGACCGCAGAGAAGAAAATTCCCTAAGTGATCACAAGAAGGTTGTATTCTGAGGCTCCGGGGATCGTTGTTGGCGAGATCTTTCGATCAAATGTAACCAGCCTGCCGCCTTTCGATGCGGCGAGGCCGAGCAGATAAATGTCAGTCAACTGCTTCGGCCCGAGTATCGCTTTTGGGTCAAATCGATTCGAGTCCAGAAGTGAAATGTCGTCGGGCCAGAACTCGTGATCCGTATCGCTTGCAAATTCGTTGAGCCATTTGACCACATCCGCGGCCGAGTATCGGTCAGGTGCTGCATAACCAGGCTGAGACATTATGCGCACGACACCATTCTCCGTCAAAGGACAGCTAGCCCAACCGTCCCTCTTTGCGGTGCCCCACCAAACGTGCGCCTGCGCATGAAATACATGGTCAAAATCGATCAGAGCAAGAATGACGTTTATATCCAGCAGTGCCCGCACTTGATCAGATACCTTCTTCTTCTCTGATCCGGTCGATCAGTTCGTTCGTGATTATCCGGCCACGGCTTGGAAGGATCGGAATACCATTTCGATATTCCATTTTTCTTGGCTTATCGGTACCGCCATTCAAACCCTGACGGGCAAGGCGTGAAATGACCTTTCCGGCCGTGGTTTTCTCGTGTCGGGCTAATTCCTTTACCGCCAAAAGGACATCTTCTTCAATGTCCAAAGTCGTTCTCATACATCTGATGCTACCGCATCATCGCATCAGATGTCAATATACATCGAAATGCCCGAAACGGGATTCCGCTTCGGGCATTTAGTTTCTAGGCGCTTGCGCTGCCGGCCTTGGTAAGGCGGCTGCTTACGGCATCCCAGTTAATGTTGGCGAAGAACGCGTCGATGTATTTCGGACGTTCGGCCGGCGCGTAATCTTTGATCCACGCGTGTTCCCAAACGTCCATAATCAAGATCGGCTGATAACCAGCGACGTTGCCGGTTTCGTGCATGCTGATCCAGTGGTTCGAGATGGCCCCATTCGACGGATCCTGATATGTTGCGGCCCAACCGACACCGCGCATCTTGCCAGTCGCGACAAAATCGGCCTTCCACACTTCATAACTGCCAAAGCTTTCTTCGGCCGCTTTTTGGAAAGCAGAATCCTTTCCCGGGTCACCGGTGCCATTCTTGACCATATTCTCGAAATAATATTCGTGCAGCACCATGCCGTTGTATTCAAAGCCATAGCGGCGCCGCAACTCAGAAAAAGCGGCCATCTTGGTCGAGTCCAATTCGCCGCCGCCGATCAGTTCGGAAATCTTTTCGTTCAGCTGGTTGGTATTCGCGACGTACCCTTCGTACAGCTTGAAATGCATCGCCAATGTTTCATTGGAAATGCCCGTCAGATCGCTCAGGTCAAAAGACCTGGCCTTATAGATTGTGTTCAAACCCATGGTTCTTTTCTCCTTTTCAAAATGGCTGAATGTCCATTATAGCAGATGGTCTTGCGAGTGCCGAATTTTTAGATCGACCGGCCCGCGAACACATGGCGCCTCAAGGCCGTGGTCCATGCCTCTACGGCGTATCTTCATCCGCCGGCCGCGGCCCCGCGTCGATCCCTTTGACACTTACTTGATTGATCACGCGAACGTGCAGGTCGTCGATGACGCGGATCTGGCACGATAGACGCATGTGGTCGGTCATATCTTCTTTGGTCGCCATGACGGCCTTTTCCGCGTCGCGGATGGGGCCTGGATCGCCGTGCAGTATCTCGACACGGCACGTCGTACATCTTGCGTTGCCGCCGCAGCGGTGCAGGATGTCGATGCCGTTGTCCTCGGTGGCCAGCACCAGTTTGTTACCTTCTTCACAGTCAAATGGCACAGTGCCGGTCGCCGTGTCCGCGGTTATTCTTAGCATTTAGAAATATCTCTCCAACAATTAGTTTTTAATGGTCGCGACTTTTGAATTTGGCACAAGCATGAAGTTAACGCAAGCATGTCAGCGCACGGGGAACACAGCTTGTCGACCTGGCGGGGCCTTGTCATCTTTGTATAAGACCTTTTCCAGAAAGAGCCCTGACGGCGGGGCGGTAAACTTGGCGGCGGCATCGGACTCGAATTTGAGAAGTCGTGCGAATGCGTCAAAGGTGAGGTTGCCGCGGCCGACCTCGGCCAGCATACCGGTGATGCGGCGGACCATTTTCCATAAAAAATGCGAGGCCCCGATGCGGAAGCAGATCAGATCACCGTCCTGGAAAACCTCGGCGTGGATGACCTGTACCTTTGTCGATTGCTTTTTGCCTTCTTCAAGCTCGGCAAATGAGCGGAAGTCATGTGTTCCGACCAGCATTTTTGCGGCCTCCGCTATCGCGGGCGTGTCGAGTTCATCCTTGATCCACCAAACAAGATTCTTTGCCATCGCGGAACGCCGGCGGGAAATTTGATAGATGTAATACCGAGCGACAGCATCATGTCGGGCGTGAAAATTGTCGGGCGCGTTCGACACTTTCAGGACATTTATGTCGTGCGGAAGGTTGTCGTTAAAGCCGAATTGGATCTGCTTTGGCGTTACATTCACCCGCAGTTCATCGACCTTTAGATGAGCGATCTGCCCGATAGCATGAACGCCCGCATCGGTCCGGCCGGAACCA
>CAUJFK010000212.1 GCA_963169175.1 Acidobacteriota bacterium
AATTTTGCGTTTGAAGATGGCCCGGCGGAGATAGGTGGGCAGCTTGGATCCGGTTTTAGAAACGCGCACCTTTTTACCGCCAACTTCGATCTTCAATTGACCATAGGCAAGCGAAATTCCCAGCTTGTCACCGGAAAGCCGACCGCGAAATCGCCGCCTTCCGCAGCCCACGACCGGCTTAAAAAAGCATTTATCGACCCCAACGCCTTTTATCTGAAAGCTCTCGGTATATCCAACGACAAAGGCGAGATCAAGCCCAGCCAGCAAGGCAAATGGCGGCAGATAAACAAATTCGTCGAGATCCTGGCGGGCCTGATAGACGCGTCGCCGATCAAGGAAAAGCAGGAATTGCGAATTGTTGACACGGGTTCGGGGAAGGGTTATTTGACCTTCGCCGCATACGATCATCTTGCGAACATGCGTGGGGCCGTTGCGAAGCGGACGGTGCAAATGACCGGGATCGAGCAACGCCCTGAACTGGTCGATCTATGCAATGAAATTGCGACAGCAGGCGGGTTCGAAGGGCTCAAATTTATGCAAGGCCAGATCGCGGATCTTGACGCGGCCGGGATCGATATACTGATCGCGCTCCACGCCTGCGACACGGCGACAGATGACGCGTTGTACAAAGGTATTACCGCCAATGCATCGATAATTGTTGCCGCTCCGTGCTGCCATAAGCAGGTAAGGAAACAGATGAGCTCGCCCCAAACGCTGGCCGGTATTCTAAAACACGGCATAATGCTCGAACGCACCGCCGAGACGATAACGGACGGCATCCGTTCGCTGCTGCTCGAACGCGAGGGCTATTCCACAAAGGTTTTCGAATTTGTGCCGACCGAACACACACCGAAAAATAATATGATCACCGCCATAAAGCTTGCGACTGGAAAGAGATCAGAGGCGGCACGGCACGTTCAAGAGATATTGTCGTTGTTCGACATTCGTGAACAACATCTCGACGATCTTCTAAAATCGTAAGTTCGCGCTAATATCCTAGGACGAGGAACAATATGCGATCGAACGCAGAAACTCCGGATGAATACATCGAGAGCTTACCCGATGACCGAAAAGCAATACTCTCCGATCTTCGGAAGGTGATCAAAAAGAATATTCCCAAGGGCTTTGAAGAGGTAATGGGCTATGGACTGCCCGGCTGGGTCGTACCGCATAAGCTCTATCCGGCCGGTTACCATTGCGACCCGAAAACACCGCTTCCATTCATAGGAATCGCGTCACAAAAAAATCACATTGCGGTCTATCACATGGGTATTTATTCGTCGCCGCCATTGCTTGAATGGTTTCAGGGCGAATGGCCGAAGCATTCTTCAAAAAAGCTCGACATAGGCAAGTCCTGCCTGCGCTTCAGAAAGGCTGGCGACGTGCCGATCCCACTGATCGGGGAATTGGCCCGCCAAATGACGCCGCAGCAATGGATCGACATCTACGAACAAGCTTTTCTCAAAAAGGCCAAGTCTCCAGGATGATCTTTTCGTGATGCTTCGCGGCTTCATTTCGTGTGTTTTGTGGTCCGGTTTTCCGTGCGGGCGGCTGCATTTCGTGTCTTCCAGTCCACGGGTGACAGGATTGACTCACGGTATAACCAGAGTTATACTGACTGCATGAAAAAACGGCAATTTCGGTACCAGATGAGATATTCAGTCTCAGTGAGCGATTGGCTAAGAAACTTCAAATCTCGAGAAGTGCAGTTTTCGCGTTGGGCGTTCAAAAACTTGGAGAGGAACTTGATGACGACGAGATCACGAGAAGGTTGAACGAATATTATAGTAAGGAACGGGCCAAGCTAGACCCTGCGATCGTTCAAATGGCTGCGCTATCTTTGCCGAAAGAGGAATGGTGATCCAGCGTGGTGACATCTGGTGGGGCAGTATGGCGGAAACAGTGGGTTCAAGCCCCGGCTATTCCCGTCCGGTGCTTGTGATTCAATCCGACCGATTCAATCAAAGCAAAATCAATACCGTAGTAATTGCAGTTATCACGAAAAATACCGACCTTATAAATTCCGAAGGCAATGTTTCTATAACGAAACAACAGTCAAAATTGCCGTGCGACTCCGTGATTAACGTTTCCCAACTTTTTACTATTGATGAAAGCCAACTCCGGGACTATATCTCCTCACTTTCGGACAAGAAAATGAGGCAAGTGGATCTGGGGTTGCGCAAAGTGCTGTCCTTATGACTGCAAAGGATCCCAAACAGTTGAAAGAAGAGGCAAGTGATTTGCGGTCCGAGATCGAGCGGCATAATGAGCTGTATTATCAACAGTCGGAGCCGGAGATATCGGACGTAGAGTTCGATAAACTGCTTGAGCGCTTGAAGGAGCTTGAGGCGGCGCATCCGGAACTTGTCACGCCTGACAGCCCGACTCAGCGGATCGGCGGGAAGGCGGACAGCTTGAAGCCATTTGTACATTCGGTGCCGCTGATGTCGCTGGATAATTCTTATGATCTCGATGATCTGAAGGCATTTATCGAGCGGTGCGAACGGCTGGCGGACGGGCGAAAGCTGGATTATGTCGCCGAGTTGAAGATCGATGGACTAAGCGTCGCTCTGCGTTACGAGAATGGATATCTAGTTGTCGGTGCGACACGCGGCGATGGCGTTCGCGGCGATGATGTAACGCCGAATGTTAAGACTATCAAGAAAATTCCGTTAAAGCTGAAAGCCAATGGTTCCGGGACGGCCGAGGTTCGCGGCGAGGTGTTTCTGTCGCGGTCGCAGTTCAAGCGGATCAATGAGGAGCTTGAAATGCAGGGCGAAAAGACGTTTGCCAATCCGCGAAACTGCGCTTCGGGAACATTGCGGATGCTTGATTCGGCGATCGTTGCATCACGGAAGCTGGATATGTTCCCATACGACGTTCTTCGCGGCGCCTCAAAAATGTTCCCGACGCATTGGGAGAATTTCGAATGGCTTGCGGCAAACGGATTTCATGTAAATTCGCATCGGGCGTTGTGCTCGAACTTTGAGGAACTTGCGGCGTTTGTTGCTGAGATGGAACCGCAGCGTGATGCACTCGATTACGATATCGACGGCGTGGTCGTAAAGGTAAATTCGACACAGCTTCAGCAGGAATTTGGTGCGACAACAAAGGCCCCGCGATGGGCGATAGCGTACAAATATCCGGCACGGCAAACGACAACCAAGCTCCTCGATATTCAAGTCCAGGTTGGTCGAACTGGAGCCTTGACGCCGGTCGCGCATCTTGAACCGGTACTGCTGGCGGGAACGACAGTCGCACGCGCTTCGCTGCACAATGAGGACGAAATAAAACGCCTCGACATAAAATTAGGCGATACGGTAGAGATCGAAAAAAGCGGCGAGATCATTCCGCAAGTGCTCGGCGTTGTTGCATCAAAACGCGACGGCAGCGAGCGGGAATATATCTTCCCGACCGAATGCCCCGAGTGCGGATGGGACGCTGTCAGGCCCGAAGGCGAGGCCGTTCGCCGCTGTTCGAATCCGGATTGCCCCGCAAAAGTGAAGGCCCGGATAGGCTATTTTGCCTCGCGAAAGGCAATGGACATCGAAGGCCTTGGCTGGGTTTTGATCGAAACGCTCGTTGATAAAGGCGTCGAACGCGACGGCACTGTATGGAAGGTCAGAGACGTGGCGGATATTTACGAACTGACCGTTTCGGACATTGCCAATCTTGAACGCAAAGGCGAAAAGTCCGCGGTCAAGCTGATCGAACAGATCGATGCCAGCAAAACACGCGGCCTTCAGCGGCTACTTTATGGAATCGATATTCGGCACGTCGGCGAACGTTATGCAAAGATCCTTGCCAACCATTTCCACGGCATAGACCGGCTTGCCGATGCATCGGTCGAAGAACTTGACGATATTTTCGAGATCGGCCTTTCGGTCGCCGAGAGCGTTCATGCATGGTTCCGCGATCCAAAAAATATCGAACTCGTAGAACGTCTGAACGCCTCCGGCGTAAAGACCGAAACAGAAAACGCGGGCACCGATCTTTATGATGAACGCTTCGCCGGCAAAACCTTCGTCCTTACCGGCAAATTAGAAAATTACACCCGCGACGAAGCCGCCAAACTAATAGAAGACCGCGGCGGCCGCGTCTCTTCTTCAGTGAGCAAGAAAACTGATTATGTCGTTGCCGGAAGCGACGCGGGCTCGAAACTGACAAAGGCGGAAAGTTTGGGTTTAAGCGTTGTCGATGAGGCGGCATTTGGACAAATGCTAAGCTGATCGTCGCCGTTGAATTGTATTGCCACTTGGCGTATAATGAGCTGACAAATGGCGGCGGGTCCATAGAAATATGCCGGAAAAAGTAAAAGCAACAATTGAAGTCAATCACGGTATTTATAACAGCGAGGCTTCGTTGAATGAGATACTTGGCATCAAGGCTGTCAATCCATTGCAATTGGTAAAGGCGATCAATCGGGGTTTTTCTTTCCACACTCTCGAAAACGTGAAGCGCAAAACCGGGCTGCCAATGGAATCTTTGGCCGCAACGATAGGGATCAGCCAACGGACACTCAGCCGGAGAAAAAGGGAAAAGAAATTATCTTCGACAGAATCCGATCGTTTGATCTCGATCTCAAGGATCTTCTCACTGGCCGTCGCGCTTTTTGAAGGCAATGAAGAAAAGTCGATCAAATGGTTATCTAAGCCGAATCGAGCACTTGGAAATGTCTCGCCGCTTGTCATGGCACAAACGGAGACGGGAACTCGCGAGGTCGAGGATCTGATCGGGAGACTGGAGCACGGAGTGTTCACCTAAATCCCGCGATCATGATTAGAGTTTTCCGCATTTTCAAAAGCAGGTATCTCAACAACTCTTTTGATGGCGAAGGATCGAGGCTATTCGGCGGACGATGGAATAGCCGAGGAAGAAAGCTGATCTACACTGCAGGAACGCTTTCGCTGGCGGCACTTGAAATATTAGTTGGTATTCAAGACGACGAGCTGCTCAACGATTACCTTTGGCTGTCAGCGGAATTTGATGAAAGGTTGATACTGGATATTCGCGACCTGTTCGAGTTGCCCGAGACATGGAATTCATCGCCGCCATCATTTGAGACCAGCCGGATCGGTGATAACTGGAACGATCAAAAGACCTCGGCGGTGCTTCGCGTTCCTTCAGTCACCATCCCGTCCGAAGTAAACTATCTGATAAACCCAGAGCACCCGGACTTCACGAAACTTGCCATCGGCAAGCCTCAAAAGTTCGAGTTCGACTTTAGATTGATAAAGAACAAATTGGTGAAATAGTCCTCATATGCCCGGTTCCTATTCCATGATCGATACGCTTCGAGAATTCGTCGAGAAGGCTGGTGAATTAAGTGTCGAGTATATGGTTACGGGTTCTTTCGCGATGAGTGCTTATGGCGAGATACGGTCAACGCGAGACATAGACATCGTTATCCAACTCCCGGAAAAGCAGGCTTCATCCTTTGTTGCGAGCTTTGGCGGAACTTATTACATAAGCGAGGACTCGGTAAGACGAGCAATTGCGTCACGGTCGATGTTCAATATCATCAAACAGCCATACGGCGAAAAGATCGATTGCATCATTCAGAAAGACAGCGATTTCGCCCGGGTGAGCTTCGATCGCAGGCGGTTGGCAAAGGTCTCAGATATTGAGTTTTGGACGACCACCAAGGAAGATCTGATAATTGCGAAATTAGATTGGGCGCATGATTCCGGATCGGAGATGCAGATCCGAGATATTGCGAATCTGACTTCAAACGAATATGATTCGGAATATGTTGATGCATGGATCCTCCGGTTAAATTTGTCGGACATTTGGAAGCAGGTTGAGCAATGGAAGATACGCCGCGACACATCCGAGAGCTAGTTTACCGAACGATAATGGCGCGTTCAGAAGGAGAGCGATTCCTTATGTGCGCCGAAATGTTTGAGACATCTAAGCAGTTGGCCAAGATCGGGATGCCGGAAGGTCTTTCGGATTTAGAGCAACAGGCCTACGTGTTCGAAAGGATTTACGGTGAAACTCCCGAGAACCTTATTCGAACCGATAAACCCACTAAAGTCGGTCCGAACCGTTGGATGAACACAAGTTCGCGGCAATGAGATGTCGTTCCTAAGTTTCGTGCAATAATTCCGGTATGTTCAATTTTGAACCACATTCTAAGGAGACTTCCCGGCTTTGCAAAAAGTTCGGTATCAAGAAACTGGAGTTTTTTGGTTCCGTTTTGTCGGACGATTTCAATGATGGCAGTGACATCGATTGTCTAATCGAGTTTGACGAGACCGGCGGGAATCATTTCCATGGGTTTTTTGATCTTAAATACGCATTGGAAGAACTTTTTGGAAGGGATGTTGACTTAGTTGTCGATTCGGCGATAAGGAATCCTTATTTCCGTGCGGCCATTGACAGTTCACGACGGCTAGTGGACTGTAACAGTTGAATCGCAAGTACTTTTGTGCTCTTTGTGTCTTCAACTTTGAGATCTTTGTGTTAAGAAAAACCGTTAACACAAAAGTCTCAAAGGGAGGACTCAAAGTTCGCTAAGGAAGAAGAGAACGACTAGAACTACTTCCAAATTATCTGTTACAATCCACTAGTTTATGCAGCATGACGTTCGGAAACTTTGTAAACAAAGGCTATAGCCAAATTAGGCTGAAGCCAAAAGATATTTGCATTTTTCAATTCTTGGCTAAAGCCTTGACCTTGCTTTAATCTTTATCCACTAGCTAAAGCTAGCGGCAATTTAAAGTTCCAAAGAATTAAATGCCGCCAGGCATTGTCGTAAGTATTCCTGAATCCGAATTTTGGTTGAAAACAAATGAGCGAATTTTTTACATCGAGTATTTCGGAAGCTGATCCGTTGATCAGCAATGCTATTGACGACGAGGTTCGGCGGCAGGTTGATGGGTTGGAGTTGATCGCTTCGGAGAATTTTGTTTCCGAGGCGGTGCTTCAGGCT
Organism: Acidobacteriota bacterium; assembly: GCA_963169175.1. GTDB lineage: Bacteria > Acidobacteriota > Blastocatellia > Pyrinomonadales > Pyrinomonadaceae > OLB17. The sequence goes on from CAUJFK010000212.1 coordinate 6,935, forward strand.
ATGGGTACTGTGTTTACGAACAAGTACGCCGAAGGATATCCGGGCAAGCGGTATTATGGCGGGTGCGAGTTTGCGGATGTGGTGGAGCAGGCGGCTATCGATCGGGCGAAGGAGATATTTGGGGCCGAGCATGCTAATGTGCAGCCCCATTCGGGAGCGCAGGCGAATATGTCGGTGCTGCTGACGGCGCTTGAGCACGGCGATCCGATATTGGGGATGAACCTGTCGCACGGTGGGCATTTGACGCATGGGCATCCGTTGAATTTTTCGGGGATAAATTACAAGGTCGCGGATTACGGC
>CAUJFK010000213.1 GCA_963169175.1 Acidobacteriota bacterium
CAACAAGCAGACGGACCGGAGTCTCATCTACTTCAATCTTTCCGCGGCCGATCCTGACCGAGCAGCGTGCTTCGGTCAGGACCTTCTGCGAAATACTGCCGAGAACGAACCGCCCGATCGCCGAACGTCCCTGTGACCCGACGACGATAAGATCTACATCGAACTCATCGGCCTTCTCAATTATTTCCCACGCCGGCGAACCATAGGACGCTGCTACCTGAACGTCCCAGCCGGGCAGGGCCATTTGGACGCGCTTCCGGGCATGGTCCGCCAGCGTTTCAGCCTCGGCCAATTTTGCCTTTCCGCGGTCCCATTGTTTTTTGATCCACTGTTCTGTCGCGGAGTCGAGGGGCGGATCCGGCCGGTCTTCAGGAGAGCGCGATCCATTCGTCGGCGGAAGCCAAACGTCGGCGACCGATACCACCTCGGCCTCGCCCGCGCGAGGCAATCCGGCCCGCACGAGGTCGTCCAGGGCGGAATCGGAACCTTTTGATCCGTCGTAAGCAATCAGTACCTTCATTCTCTTGAACCTCGATTGTTCCGGCCACAGAACGCGCTGACTTGTCCACGTGTTGATGCAAGGCTTATGCCACATTCGGTGTCGTGAAACCGCCGATTTTACAGGTGATCGGCGATTCAATTCCTGAATACTGCGAAAATTTTCACGGCAACGGGAAAAATGTACGAGAATGTTGCTATAATCCGACAAACACCCGTGTCGGGTCTTCAAATGCCGATAAAACAAAAGGTCCTGATCGTCGATGACGATTCGTTCATCCGGCTCGCACTGGTCGAGGCCCTTCGCTCGTGGTCGTACGAACCGTTCGAGGCGGACAGTGTTGCGACGGCCGAGGCCGCGGTTGCTGAGATCGAACCAGCCGTTGCCTTGCTCGACATTGACCTTCCGGACGGGTCTGGCCTCGATGTTCTGACGCACATTCGCGAAGTGCGGCCGGAGACGATAACCATAATGGTCACTGGCAACGTCGATGTTCCGAACGTGGTTGCCGCCCTCCGCGGCGGTGCCCATGACTTTATTGGAAAACCAATAAAGCTTGAAGAGCTGCGCGTAACCCTCAGAAATTCGGTCGAAACGCGATCCTTACGGCGTGAAGTTAGTACCGCCAGAAATGAGCGGGCAAAAGGATCGGGCTTTTCGCGGATAATCGGCGAATCGGCCCAATTAAAACGTGCAATAGAGGTTGCCAGGCGCGTAGCCGAATCGGACGTATTGTCGATACTTCTTCAGGGCGAGACAGGGACGGGAAAGGACCTGTTCGCGCGGGCTATCCATTTTGCAAGCGAACGGGCAAATGCCCCTTACCTGGCAATAAACTGCGCGGCGCTGCCTGCAACGCTTATCGAATCTGAGCTGTTCGGCTATGAAAAAGGTGCGTTCACTGACGCCAAGCAAAGGAAAGAAGGCCTTTTTGAACAGGCCCAAGGCGGTACTATCTTTCTTGATGAGATAGGTGAACTTGAGCTGCCGCTTCAGGCAAAGCTGCTGCGGGTCCTGGAGGACAAGACGTTTCGCCGTGTTGGCGGCCTGAAAGATATCCCGATGGATGTCCGTATCATTGCCGCCTCAAATCGCGATCTGAAAAAGTCCGGTGAGGCAGGTGAGTTCAGGCTCGATCTTTATTACCGGCTTTCGGTCATTCAGGTCGATATTCCGCCGCTCCGGGAACGCGGCGACGATGTGATACTGCTGGCGAAGCATTACATCGAGAAGGCAAATGGAAAAAGGCGCGGAACGCGGCTCAAAGGGCTTCAGCCGGAAGTCGAACGTGTGTTCATGGCATACCGATGGTCCGGCAATGTTCGCGAACTTCGAAATGTCATTGAGCGGGCCTCCATTCTCGAGGATGGAGAATACGTGACCATGAACCACCTGCCCGGTGACATGGTGACGGGAAGCTTTGTTACGAATAACGGCGGGACCGGCATCGTTCTGCCTCCCGGCGGCATTCCGCTGGAGGCGGCGGAACTTGAACTTGCTAAACAGGCGATGGAACGCTCCGGCGGAAATTTGACCAAGGCAGCCAAACTGCTCGACATCACGCGCGACCAGTTGAGGTATAAGCTTAAAAAATCCGGTGAATATTGAGCAAGATCGGGACGAGACGGCGGCAGACGATCCACTACAGAGATCGACTGCCGAAAACCGCCTTTTAAAAGAGCGCGCAGACCTTAAGTTTGCCCTCGATCAGGCGGCGATCGTTGCGACAACCGACCATCGCGGCCGGATCACTTACGTCAACCAGAAATTCTGCGAGATATCAAAATACTCCCGCGAAGAACTGATCGGACAAGACCACCGCATAATAAACTCCGGCTATCACCCGAAAGAGTTTATTCGTGATCTCTGGACAACGATCAGTAAGGGTAATGTTTGGCGCGGTGAACTCAGAAATCGCGCCAAGGACGGCTCTATCTACTGGGTCGATACAACGATAGTTCCATTCCTTGATGAGTCCGGCAAACCTTTTCAGTATATTGCGATCCGCTACGAGGTTACCGAGCGAAAGCTTGCCGAAGAACGTATCCGTCAGCAGGCATCGCTGCTGGACCAGGCCCAGGACGCCATAATGGTATGCGACCTTAACCTCAAACTCCTTTATTGGAACAGCGGGGCCGAACGAACATACGGATATTCTGTCGATGAGGTACTTGGAAAGGAAATAAACGAGGTTTTTCGCCCTGATGCACCGTTGGGCCCGGAGGTGGACGCGAACGATTCGTGGAACAAGGAGTTCATCCATAGAACAAAGTCCGGTGAGGCGATCAATGTAATGAGCCGGTGGACCCTGGTGCGCAATGAGCGTGGCCAGCCGGATTATTTTCTCATCACAAATACCGATGTTACCGAGCAGCGGAAGAGCGAGATCCACCTGTTCCGTGCCCAGAGAATGGAATCGATCGGCACGCTCGCCGGCGGTATCGCACACGATCTGAACAATGTCCTTTCGCCAATACTGATGTCGGTTGACATGCTGCAGCTTCGCGGTCCCGATCCTGAGACCGAACGATGGCTGCGAATGATCCGCGATAGCGCCGAGCGCGGGGCGGTGTTGATAAAGCAGGTGCTCACCTTTGCCCGAGGATTTGGCGGCGAGCGGGTCTCGCTTCAACTCAAGCATATTGTCAAAGAACTTCTTGGCGTTCTGGGCCAGACCCTGCCAAAGAACATTCAGGTCAAATACGATATACGGCCGGACCTTTCGGTGATATCGGCGGACCCGACAAATCTGCACCAGGTTTTGATGAACCTGTGCATTAACGCACGCGATGCAATGCCTGCGGGCGGCACGCTGCTCATCACGGCTGAAAATGTCGAGGTCGATGTCCAGTTGGCCGGCCTTTATCCGGAAGCGCCGCCCGGAAAATATGTTCGGATCGACATCGAAGACACAGGCACCGGTATTCCGAATGAAACCCTGCCGAGAATATTCGACCCGTTCTTTACAACAAAAGAGATCGGAAAGGGAACGGGCCTCGGCCTTTCTACAACACTTACGATCGTCAAGGGCCACGGCGGCTTTCTCGATGTCACCAGCGAGCTAGGGCGCGGATCACGATTTTCGATCTATCTGCCCGCGATCGAAGCTGATACAAACTCCTCAGAACGTGTCGATAAGCGCGATCTGCCGAGCGGTTCCGGCGAACTTGTGCTCATCGTAGATGACGAGGAAGCCATCCGCGAGGTCGGCCGTGCAACGCTGGAAAGTTATGGCTATCGTGTTCTGACGGCGGGTGATGGTTTGGAGGCAATGGCCATGTTCGAAGCCCAGCCCGGAGTTATAGCCGTTGTCCTAACCGACATGGCAATGCCGGTGATGGGCGGGCGGGAATTGATCGAACAAATAAGGGCGGCCAATTCAGGCCAGCGTGTGATCGCGATGAGCGGAATGATGGACCGGTCCGAATCCGCGGAGATCGAGGCGGCCGGAATTAGCAACATTTTGTCCAAGCCGTTCACCGCTGAAAAACTCCTTCAGGCGATTCATCAGGCCCTTGGGCGATGACATCCGCAATGAACTTCCATAAGCGCGTCGAGGCAACCCGCTTAGCCAGCCAATCGCTTGACAAGGTCACCAGCCAAATAGGCTAGCGTTGCGGCGGCCGCACCTATCAGTAGGGTTATCGTTCCGGACCGCCACCATGAGTCGGTTGACCACCTGGCCTTCACTGAGCCAATACCAAAAAAGACAATGCCGGTGATCACCGATGAAAGCGCGAATGCGTTGTCAAGCCCAAGCAAAAACGGAACCATGGGAGCCAGTCCACAAATGACAAATGCTGCAAAAGTGCTGGCCGCTGCCGCCCATTCCGAGCGCACGGTCGAGGGCAGCCCATATTCTTCGACCAGCATTGTGTCTATCCATCGCTGCCGGTCGGAGGTGATGATCCTGACCGTGTTCTCCAGGTCATCGCCTTCAAACCCTTTTGCGGCATAAATTTGCCGCACCTCTTCACGCTCGCCGTCCGGGTCGACGTCGATATGCTTTGCTTCGATGCGGGCGATCCGCGCGTGATCATCCTTTTCGGCACGCGTCCCTAGAAAGTTCGACGCCGCCATCGAAAAGCCGTCCGCCAAAAGATTGGCGGCACCTAGTATGACGATTATGTTCGGTTCAAGTTTTGCCCCGATGGTTCCTGCAACGACCGCAAGCGTCGTAACAGCCCCATCGACACCGCCGTAAACAAAATCGCGCAGGTAATTATGGCGGGTCCCGGCGGCAAATCGTTCGGCGATCGATTCCGGCGAATGATCGTGTTCGAGTTTATTTTTGGCCATTTCACCTTCTCCAGCCTGAACCATCAGGTTGCCTTTACGCGGGCCTTCTCGTCAAGAGGTGTTCGAATGTTTTGATCGATCACGGAAAATTCAGGCACGGCACGGCGTGGATTTTTACACAGAATTTTCCCAAATTGCGGAGAATTCCACGTGTACTCCACATGAAAGCGCCGAAAAATACAGGCTTTTTCACGGCACGGATATTGATTCTCCATTAGGCATCGAGGACGCGACCCTTTCCTGGATCTGTCCTTTGAGCGGATCAAGAAGGAGCTTGTGCTATGTACGTAAAAATGTATGCGGCAGTTTGCGTTCTGTTCGCGGCGATCTCAGCAGTAGTATTCGTCGCGGGCCTGATGACCCCGATGGCTGCGGTGTGGTTCGGCTTTATTGCGTTCGGCGTGGTTTTCATGGGAATGATCTCCGTGCTGCCGTCAACGATCTCGGTACACGCTCCGTTGCCGCGGGCCGCTCGCGTGCCCTCGAAAACTTTTGATAACGTCGTCGCCGGCACATCCGAAGCAATTCGTAAGATCGGGGCCGACATCGCGGCCTCCGGACAGGTCGAGGCACCTGAATTGAAATTGCCCTAGGCGGGCCGTTCGTCATCGGGCGGTTGCCGTACCCTTCCGCCTTCATTCTATGGCGCCGTAAACGACAGCGGCGGCTTTGCCTGGACGAACGATCAACGCGGCCGGAACCAACCCACCCCGGTTAGAAGGCCGCTGACACTGCGGCGGGATTTCCTCGGTCCCGCCGCAGTTTCTCGTTTTAGATGCATCGCTATTTTTTTAGAAAAGAAACGAACTCGTTTTCGTCACGCGTAAGGCCTGCAAATGTTGCAACGATCTGATTGTCAGGCGCAATGATCGCGTAAAGCGGCAGAGCAACCGTGCCAAAACGCTGTTCCTGCATACGTTGAAAACCTTCATAAGGCTCACCCTCGCCGTCAGTGTAAAGACGGAGGCGAACGAATTTATCAAGCTCATCGCGGACTGCGGGTTTTGGGAACATATTCGCTTCCATCCATCGGCAATTGGTGCACGTATATCCGGTGAAATCGACAAAGAGCCGTTTATTCTCCGCTTTGGCTTTTGCGATGGCTGCGGCGTAATCGTTCGTCATCCATGACAGCTCACCCGATATCGTACCGGCCGGACCGTTCGCCGAACTCACTTCCTTTGCCGGTGGAAGGAACGATTCGATCTCACCGAGCCGTGAACCGAAAAGCCCGGTCAGCAGATAAAGGGCGAGTGTTCCGAACAAAAGGGCGTTGAGAACACGGACCAGCCCGATCGTGCGGCTTTCCGAATCGTGGGCGAAACGGAAAACGCCGAGCAGATACAAAAATATCAGGACCGAGATCGCGATCCAGCCCGCGATGACGACCTCGCGTGTAAATATTCCCCAGCCCCAGACAAGATCGACGTTCGAAATGAATTTGAACGCCGCTCCAACCTCAAGAAAGCCCATTATGACCTTCACTGAGTTCATCCAGCTTCCCGAACGCGGCAGCGAATGCATCAACTGCGGAGCAACGGCCAGAACGAAAAAGGGAAGTGCAAAAACGGCGGAGAACGCAAGCATCCCGACGATCGGGTAGAAAAGATCGCCCTGTGCCGCCGCAACCAGTATCGTGCCGACAAGCGGTGCAGTGCAGGTAAACGACGTGAGCGAGAACGTCAGGCCCATCAGAAGCAGGCCGATGGTCTTGCCGGATTCTTTTGACCTGGTAACAGCGTCAAGCCGTGTCAAAACGCTGGATGGAACCCCGAGGTTGTAGGCACCGAGCAGGCTAAACGCAAACGCCAGGAAAATGCCGGTGATCAATAGATTTACATACGGATTCGCTGCAAACCGGTTGATCCCGGCGGCCCCGAATATCAGCGCCAGTGCTACGCCAAGCCCTGTGAACGTAAAAATGATGCCGAGCGAATAGACCAACGCATCGCGTATCGACCCGGCCGTCGATTCCGATCCGTGCTTTGTAAAATACGAAACGGTGATCGGGATCATCGGAAAGACGCACGGTGTCAGCAGCGAGAGCGCCCCAAATGTCATGGCAAGCCAAATAAAGCTCCAGATCGGCTGTGCCGTGATATTGCTTTCCGCGGACCGCGCAACAATGGGCTGGCTATCGGTGTTCGAAGTGTTTCCAACCGATCCAAAATCTGCGTTCGACTGTAGAGCGGCGTATGGATCCGACGGTGTCGCTTCCACATTCGCATTTGTGTTGGCGTTCGCCGGTGTTGCCGTCGGCGAAGGCGTGGCCGTTGGCGTCGGCGTTGGCGAAACAGCGGCCTTCCCGGCGGTGATCGTTACTTCCGACGCCAGCTTTACGGTCTTCGGCGGCAGGCAGACCGTGTCATTACAAACCTGATAGCGAATGCTCGCGTTTAGTGTTTGCGGTCCTTCAGGTGTGTCAGGTGCGACGGAGAACCGCAGGTTGAACACGGCACTACCCGCATAGCTTTCGGTATTGATACCAAAATTTGGGTCGAGCTTCACCTTTGGTTTCGGCCCGGAAACTCCGGTCATTTTGAACGGCCCGTCGGCAATAGCGATCCGCGTCTGGATCGGCCCGCCCGGGCCTTGCGAGATCGAGTACATGTACCAGCCGCCCTCGATGTTCGCCGCGATGCGTGCCGTACCTGATCCGCCCGCCGCAATGCTCAACGGCGAGACGCTCATTGTTACCGATACCGGATTCTGCCCCGCCGCCAAACTCGCATAAGCGAGAATGAGTATCATCAAGGGCACAAGTTTTGCGAATTTGGAGATCAAAATTTCCTCAGTTGATAGAACACCGTTTCCGATACCTAATATATATCGTTACCCGATGGGAACGCCAGCGTCTCGCTCGCCACACGCCGCTGGGACGGCAGCGTTCCGGCGGCGCAAATAAGCAAGGCCGCCTGTTTAGACGGCCTTGCTGCAAATTGATCCAGGACACGCCGCCGGGGAGGGCAGCGTTCCCTTAACCCTGAACTTTTTTCAACTCCATCGGCTCGGGCGGGAGAAAGCGTCGCGGATTTATAGGCCTGTCATTGAGCCGCAGTTCGTAATGAAGATGCGGGCCCGTCGAGCGGCCGGTCGAGCCGATAAGGGCGATAAGCTGTCCACGCGAGATCGTGTCGCCGGCGGTAACTTCTATTTTTGAAAGGTGGCCGTATCGTGTTTTAAGGCCATTGCCGTGGTCGATCTCGATCATCTGTCCATAGCCGCCCTTCCATCCAGCCTCGCTGACCGTGCCGCCGGCGGGTGCGATAACAGTTTCTCCGCGTTCGCCGTCGATGTCCATTCCGGCATGAAATTCATAGGCACGGCCGCCGAACGGGTTGCGGCGAAAGCCGAATTCGTTATTGATCTTACCCGAATGGGCCCAAATGGTCGGCAGATTCAGCGGATTGCTGGTGTTTTGGATGGCCGTCAACTGACGTTCAACTTCGGTCTCGTCATTTGAGCCTTCGTCATCAGGATCAAACGGGCCGCCGCTGTTTGCGGTGAACTCATCAATATCGTCGGGCCGCGAGTAATCTATCGAATTCTGCCTTGCGGGCGGTGCGGCCGAAAGCTGTGCCTGAAATGCGGCCCCGGTGTTTAACGAAGCCGTCTCAGTAAAGCCTGAATAATGTGCAACGCCGTAAACGGCAATGCTGACAAATGACGTTAAAAATAATAAACCTATGCTATATGCGGTGTTCTGAAGAAGTTTACGTGATACTTCAACTCTTCGGATGTAAATTCTTGAATTCTTTGAATGCGATAAAAGAAAAGTATAAGACTTATCGTTCTTCTGCATCGTGCTGTAAAGCTCCTTTCTATGATCTCTATGCCAAAGACAGCAATGCTGCCAATGACACACGGAATCACGCTGGGGCAGCCGCGAGCGACTAAACGCGAAACCTTTAACTATAACTCGTAAAACTGGTCGGTTATAACTAAAAAAATGTGGGTCTTGGCCAAAATATATGGGTAGATAAGATTTTGGTTACCAAGGATTATAAACAAAGCGCCTACCGAAGCGCAAGCGCAAAATAGGCAAAACAAGAGCCCGCGTGCCAGCAAGGTGTAATCGCTCTATTGAGCATTACGCCCATGCCAACGCGCGGGCCTGTTCAGCTATCGTAAACCGCGACGGTTATTCCTTTTTCTTCCGAGCGTTGACCAGGCCGCGGAAGACCGCAAATCCTACGGCAAGAAACAGGACGACGAACACAAGCACGATGCCGATCTTGATCGCACCGGTCAAAAACGCGATAAATGCGATGATCGTCTTAAGGAAAAGGATGACAACGGCGATGAGAGCAAGAATGCTTCCGACAATGCCTGTAGCCTTTAGGATAACCATAGATAACTCCTCTGGTAGATATTATACCGTATCTTGCGTCTTGGTTCTCAGATCCCAAGAACCGCAAATGATCAGCGATCCACCCTACCGATTTCTCCAACCGCCGGCCTGCCCGCGCGGATATTCGGTTTGGGCCTCTTGTTCGCGGCCATATCTCGATTCTGACGGCGGGCCCGGAAACATTCTTGCCGGGCGGGCACTATCAAAATCGGGCCATTTATTTTCTTCTTCAGGCTGCTTGAAAACGTATCCGCGCAGAACGTAAATGCCCAGAACGATCAGCGACAGCGGCAGCAGCACACGCATCAGCCCGCGAAGCTCGAACACTCTTTGCAGCAAAAATGTCGCGCCTAGGACCGCCAGCACCGTGCCCCACAGCTTGGGGCTGCCGGAAAAACGACGGACAAAAATGTCTTCGGCAATGTCGGGCGTTAAACCTGACCGTATCATCTGCGCGGTCCGCCAGGCGTCGAGTATCCCAAACGCCCACATTCCCATCGAACCAAGGAAAAACAGCGGTGTGCCCGTCAGCAAAGCCATTTGAAACATTCCGGCGCAGATGCCGAAATATACAAGTGCCTTGACCGTTTGGCCGTTGTAGGCCGCACCGAGGCCGGGAATTATTACCGATAGGAACGCCGCGATAAAGGGCGACGTTCGTTTTTTGATAAATGGTGCGTAAGAAGTTCGATTCTGCTGGCGAAGCAGATCGACGCCCTGAACAATGCAGTCCTGGCAGTACGGGAACCCCTTGATGCGATGATCGCACGCCGGGCACAGCGGTTTGCCGCAGCCGTTACACTGCACCACCGCCGAATTCTGTCCGTGATATGCGCAATTCATTCTTTATTTCTTGTCGTCAACGAACGTTCCTTGTATCGGTGCCTGATCATTTTGCGACGCCGGTTGTTCCTGCGTAGCCTCATTCAACACGTGAACGCCGTCCTTATATGTTTGCTCGGCAAGAGCAAAGCTGCGGGAATAAACATCCGCAATGCTCCCGTCAGCCGAAACCGTTTGGCTGAACACTAAAAACGCGAACATTATCAGCATTGCCACCGGTGCGAGTTGGGGAACCGAGATCGGGAATTGCAGCCCGCGGACCCATTCGCCAAACCTTGCGGCAGCCGATGCCTTCACGGCCTTTGCCATTTCGGTGCCGATCGTTTCACGCAAAATGCGTTGATGAAG
>CAUJFK010000214.1 GCA_963169175.1 Acidobacteriota bacterium
GCCTTCTCCATCTACCTTCTTACCTTCATCGATCAATCTTCGCAGTTCCAAAAATATCGCACTTCGCCATCGTTCGAGCCTTTCATTTGCTTCTTCAAACTCCAATTTTTCGCTTTCGGACGTGAAAGCTTTCGAAATTCGCTGTAGCTCGACTTCGAGCGCTTCGAAGTTCGTAATCTCTAAAGAGATCGCAGCCAAGCTTGCTAACAGAACTTCGTCGCCAACTCCATATTTTAACGCAGAACCCGTAATATCCGATAACTTTTCTGAAAGTTCGGCCCAAATATGCTGCAGAGATGTTCTAATCTGCACTTCGACGGACTTACCTTCTAGATTCACCACTACGTGAACCGCTCGGTACGACGATACGACATCCCGCTATATCCTGAATCTGCGTGAGACGGATACTCTCGCGCCGCAACTTGTCGGCGATTGACTTCGTCGTCTTTGCACGTTTACTTGCTTCAAGCGATAAAGTGTTCGAGATCGAGCCGGCTACTTTCCCATGCGCCTGAGTGAATGTGCTTCGATATTCCTCAAGTTGTCGAAAGTCGTCGTCACTATTTTCGCCTTTCCGAATTCGGTCACCCAGTCGGTCGAGCTGTGTTTTGGAAATTGGAACATTTGACATATAGGTCGTTTTCAATTTTAACACCGATCTGAATCTATCTCCTTTGTCATCAATGGCACCAAAGACTAAAATCTAATTTCTTAACATGTCCGCTGAAGTCGAAAAATATCACGAAGAAGAGAAGATCGGAAAGACCTATGATTTTCGGATCGTAAAGCGTCTTCTTCGCTATCTGCGGCCCTATTGGAAGCTGGTTGCCATTGCTCTCACGCTTACGCTGATCACGAATGTGCTGGTCAGTTTACAGCCGTATTTTACCAAGGTTGCGGTTGATGATTTTATCCTTCCAAAACAAACTGACGGGATCTGGATCTTCGCGTTCGCATTCTTCGGGTTGTTCCTGTTCCGATTTCTCTTTTCATATATCCAGGAAATTTTGCTGAATATGGTCGGCCAGCGGGTGATGTTCGATCTGCGAACCGAAATATTTACAAAGCTCCAGCGGCAGGAGGTCGCGTATTACGACAAGTACCCGGTCGGGCGGATCATCACGCGGCTTACCTCTGATGTCGATGCATTGAACGAACTTTTCACTTCTGGCGTGATCGATGTGCTTGGCGATCTGGTCGTCATCTTTGCCATTATCGGCATGATGTTCTGGCTTGACTGGAAGCTGGCAATTGTCGCGCTTATCACCGTGCCGCTGCTTTTTGCCGCGACAAATTGGTTTCGCAAGCACGCCCGCGAAGGCTTTGACCGCGTCCGCACACGAAATGCAAAATTGAACGCCTATCTGCAAGAGTTTATCTCCGGCGCCCAGACAGTCCAGTTGATGAACGCCGAGGAAAAGGCGAAACGCGGATTCCGTGAAATTAACGACGATTACCGCAGCGCAAATATCGAGACCATTTATTACTACGCCGTGTTTTATCCGCTGGTCGATTTTGTCGGCGCGGTCGGTATAGCATTTGTTATCTTCTTTTTCGGGGCCGAATATCTGACCGGCTTTTCGACCTCGGCCCAGGCCTTGACGGTTGGCATCCTCGCCTCGTTCATTCAGTATTCGCTGCAGCTTTTTCAACCGATCCGCGATCTGTCGGACAAGTTCAATGTTCTCCAGGCTGCGATCGTAGCTTCCCACAGGATATTTCTTCTGCTTGATCTCGAGATTGAAATTAAAAGTCCAGCATCTCCAATAAAACGCGGAAAGGCCCGCGGCGATATTGAGTTTCGCAACGTCTGGTTCGCTTACAAAGCTGAAGACTGGGTGATGAAGGATGTTTCGTTCACCATCAAGGCCGGCGAAAGCGTTGCTTTGGTCGGACACACCGGCTCAGGCAAGACAACGGTGACGAACCTGCTGATGCGGTTTTACGACGTGCAAAAGGGACACATCTTTCTTGATGGCGTCGATGTGCGTGATTGGGACCTAGAAGACCTCAGGTCAAATTTCGCGGTCGTGCTTCAGGATGTATTCCTGTTCAGCGGATCTGTCGAGAAAAATATTCGACTCGGCAATGATGAGATCGATGATGCCCGTGTCCGCTGGGCCGCAAACGAGGTAAAGGCGGCCGACTTTATCGAACACCTTGACGGCCAGTACGAATTCGAGGTCCACGAACGCGGCGGCGGCCTGTCGGTCGGGCAAAAGCAATTGATCTCGTTTGCACGCGCCCTCGCGTTCGACCCAACGATCCTGATCCTTGACGAAGCGACCAGCTCTATCGACACCGAGACCGAGCAGCTCATCCAACAGGCCGTCGAACGCGTGATGGAAGGCCGCACCTCGATGGTCGTCGCTCACCGCCTGTCCACCATCCAGAAATGCGACCGCATCATGGTCTTTCACCACGGCGACCTGCGCGAAAGCGGAAGCCACAACGAACTCCTCGCCCACCGCGGGCTTTATTGGAAATTATTCCAACTGCAATATTCCGACCGTGAACGTCAATTGCCCGGTGCTAAGCTTCCGCAATTGGAGGCCGGTCCAACATTCGGGCCCTGAGTTACGTCTCACTTCGTGCCCTTCGTGTCTTAAACTTTGTGCGCTTTGTGGTTAGAATATTCATGCCACAGTCTGTTTCGTGGCCCACGACCCGGCTTCGCCACCACGAAACACGCGAATCAAAGAAACGAAGCACACGAAACAAGGATCGTCGGTTGGATCCAGACGCAGTTTTGTCCAAGCCCTATTGCCGATCAAGCCTATAACTAGAATATTAAAGGGCTTATGGTTTATACTGTCTGACTGAGCATGCCGACTGAAGCAAAAACGAGCACAGATTTGTCACCGGAAAATCATGAGATGATCGACCTGATATATGCTCGGTGTCATGAGAACGCGCCGAATTTCGGTGTTGGGCCCGACACATTCAAAGATTCCCTTGCAAAGACCATTTTCAAGTATCTCGGCCAGGACGGCTCACCCGATTCGGGCGATGTGGACAGCCTCCTGTCACAGATCCAGGCGGATGATCTTTTCATGGCGATGGCGTGCGCCAACGGCAACGAGCGTGCGTGGTGGGAGTTTGATCACCAGCATCGCGGCTATCTTGAGCGTGTGGCCCGCCATTTGGCGAAAACCGAGGTTGACGCCCAGGAGGTGATCGATCAGGTCTATGTCGAGCTTTACGGGACCAAGATCGTCGATGGTGAGCGGGTTTCAAAGTTTTCGACCTACAGCGGCCGTGGAAGCCTGCGCGGATGGCTGCGGACGGTCATCTGGCATTCGCTGGTCGATCTTCACCGTGCAAGCCACGACGAAGTTTCGCTGGACGAAATGACCGAAAATGTGGGTGAAGGCATGGCCCACGCAAGTTTTGCCGAAGCTTCACTGGGCGGCGAGGACGAGATGATCGACCATCTCACCCGCGAGCGGTATCGCAAGGCGACCGTCTCCGCGCTGGAAGCGGCATTTGCCTCGCTGGAAGATCATGAAAAGCTTCTCTTGATGTTCTATCATGTTGAGAACCTTAAACTTAGAGAGATAGCCCGTTTGGTCGAGAACGAATCTTCGCCACTGCGCGGCTGGTTCCAACGAAAGTCGCAAACGCGTAACGACAACCCCGCGGGCCGAATTCACGAATCGACCATAATGCGTTGGCTTGAAAAGAGTTATGCCCGCGTGCTGCAGCTATTTAGATCAGAATTGTCGGAAAAAGGCGGCCTCGGCCATGATGAGATCGACATCTGCCTTGGCTTGGCCACCGAAGATCTTGCCGGCAATAATTTTTTCAAAAACCTGTCTACCTCCTGACACCTGCGGAAACGGATCAACTATTTTCAGGGCGGAACGAAAAATAAGGCAAATGTTGGGTAACCATCACGTCTGCTAATCGGAGGCTAGGACTCAAATGGCAAACAACGAATACATACACTCACAAGAAGCGGCGATCCAAAACTTGGTCGGACAGTTCTTAAAGGTTCGCTCAGGTCGTAGATCTAACCGTACGGACGCTGGCCCGCATCTCGATCAGGATTCGCTTGCGGCCTTCACCGAGGGTGTGCTGTCGGAGCGTGAAGCAAAACCGATCGTCAGCCATTTGGTCGATTGCTCTTTTTGCCTCCATGTTACGGCTGAACTGGTCAGGTTGGATATGGCATTTGCCGAGACACCCGCGGCGGTAACAGTTGCGGAAACGGCCGAACCAAGAAAGGTCTCCGAGGTGCTGAGCGGCTTGATCTCCAGAATTTTCGGCACAACGGATGGTGCGGTATTTGCCCACGAAGAAAAGAATAAGGACGACGAGAACAAGGTGGAAAACACGGATTCGGAAGATCCGAAAGAGAAGTAGTTTTTGCGGCGAAAGCCCTTTATATCGGCCATTCAACGGTTTGCGGTACCGGAGAATGGCCGATTTTTATTGTGTTCTGACAACTAATACTTCCTCCTGGCCAGTATCATTCGATATCTTTGCAGCTCATCTTCGATGTAAAAAGGTACCCAAAAGCCCGCGATGCAGAATTTGCATTACAAAATGGCCCACAGAAACGCTATAATCCTGAATACTGATTTTTGTGGACGCAGAACCTTCAAAAGCGAATAACGACTGTCCGTGGGCGAACCGGGCGATCACGGTCGAACGGGTCGCCGCCGCGGACCTGCCAACTGAACAGGGTGAATTCAAGATAGCCGGTTATCGTTCGTTGAACAGCAACGAGGAATTTGTCGTTCTGTACAAGGGCGAAATGGACCCTGAGGTGCCGACGCTTGTCCGCATCCATTCACAATGTCTGACAGGTGATGTTTTCCGCTCGATCAAATGTGACTGCGGCCCGCAGCTTCATCAGGCGATGGACATGATCGAGGCCGAGGGCCGCGGAGCGATTGTTTACCAGCAGCAGGAAGGCCGCGGAATAGGTATCCTGAACAAGCTCCGCGCCTACGCCCTTCAAGCTGAAGGTGCCGACACCGTCGAAGCAAACGAGAAGCTCGGCTTTGCCGTGGACGCCCGCATATACCAGCAATGTGCCGAGATACTCTTCGATCTCGGGCTTTGCCAGGTACGTGTCATGTCCAATAATCCCGATAAACTAAAAGCCCTCGAAGCCGCCGGCCTCCGCATCGTCGAACGTATCCCGATCGAGATCGAAGCGGAAGAAACCGCCGCCCACTATCTCCGCACCAAAAAAGAAAAGCTCGGACACCTCCTGAACTTTTGACGCGAATCCGGTCTGAGATTCTTCTTTCGCCGGCGCGAGAGTCTGCTATATTCTCAGCCACGCTTATTCATTAAAAAAGGTTCGCGACCAAGTCTGCGAACCCGT
>CAUJFK010000215.1 GCA_963169175.1 Acidobacteriota bacterium
TCGAGCAGGGAGCCGGCGTTTGGACGCCTTATGCTACGTCATACCGTGCTTTGTTTCAAAAGGCGGATGTAAAGCCTGGTGAAAAGGTCTTGATACATGGAGCATCCGGCGGCGTTGGTTCAGCGGCGGTGCAGTGGGCCAAAAAAGCGGGTGCGACCGTCATCGGGACGGCTAGTTCTGAAGACGGGAAACAGCTTGTTGCCGACAGCGGGGCAGACGCCGTTTTCGACCACAGTGACGAAGATCACTTTGAAGCGATCCGCGAATTTTCCAGCGGCGGCGCGGACGTTGTGATCGAAATGCTCGCGAATGTAAACCTTGAACGCGATTTCGAATGCCTTGCGATGTTCGGCCGGATCGTTGTTGTCGGCAACCGCGGCAGCCTTCAATTTACTCCACGGCTGGCGATGACGAAAGACGCAACCATCTTTGGAATGTCGCTGTTCAATTCTGATCAGGATCATCGCGATGTTATCCATAAGGCCATCTTTAACAGCCTGAGCAGCGGCGCATTGGCGCCGCATGTCGGGCGCACATTCCCGCTTGACGAGGCCCCGGCCGCACACCACGAAATAATGGAAAGCAAAGCCCTGGGCAAGATCGTTTTGAAGCCGTAACCGGACTCTGTCAGAACCGGGAGCCGTAGCGACTGGGCTCTTCGCTCTGTCAGAACCAGGAGCCGCAACGACTGGGTTCTTCTTGCGGTGATGCGAAGAGCGGCCTGACGGTTACAATTGTTTTTGATCTCTCTGAAGCTAAATGAACGCAGAAAAATATGTCGAGATCATAATGCGCGACGATACCTAAAGGTTCGTCCGCGAAACGCCAAAAATTTACGAACCGCACCGTATTGTCCGCGAGTATGAATTTGACGATGGCGCGATCGTAACATACGAATGGCGCAATACTTCATTCGGCGATTTCAATCACCGGTTTACGCTCACTCAGCCACCAACGAAGAATCCCAACAAATTAAAACCCGGTATTATCAAGACGATCAGTTATTAAATACAGACCGTTGAAGGCACAATAAAACTCCGCAACGTCAAAAAACAACCTGTCGAACTCGTCCTGACCCGCAACCTAGTCGGCGAAGTCACCTCCGCCACCGACAACGCCAAGATCACAAAACACGGCCTAAACCTCCAAAGCATCAACTCAAACTCAGTCGTAAAATGGAATGTGCTCGTCCCCAGCGGTGATAAGGAACTGAAATATACCTACAACGTTTACGTGCGAAAGTAACAGGTCGTGATCAGGATAGATTCATAGATGACCCCATTTCCATGCTCCCGGGCAATTCCGTTAAATCAGGAAAGTCGCGTTTTATATGTTTCAAGTTCCGCGTCTGACAATACACCTGGTTCCACTAATCGGTAGTGCTTCTCGCCTATAATTGCCATCTCATCACCATCAAATTCCATTTCGAACAGGACGATAACATCGTTCGGCAGAAACTGAGCAGCTATTGACTTGCATATTAATCCAGGAAACTTTTCTGCACAA
The DNA here is from genome assembly GCA_963169175.1 of Acidobacteriota bacterium. Taxonomy (GTDB): domain Bacteria; phylum Acidobacteriota; class Blastocatellia; order Pyrinomonadales; family Pyrinomonadaceae; genus OLB17. The sequence continues at coordinate 1,507 of CAUJFK010000215.1, forward strand.
AGCGCAAAGTCCTGCTCGATTTGGACTCGTCCAAGCCTATCCTTTCCACCCTTCGCTTGAACCGGGATGATGTAGTGTACTCCCCTCTTGTCCAAGCCAACATAAATCTCGTCAGTCTCGACCTGCCCCATATTCTTGACCGATGTTCTTAGATGATTCTGAAGTGAGTAACACGTCAGGCCAGTGAAAATATCGACCAGCCTGTTAAACCGTACCTTTGCAAGAAGCGCCTGTTCATCATCTAACGCGTATCTTGCGATAATTCCGGGGGTGGCATTGGGAATTTTTGTTTCTGCGAAATTGTCAGAAGGTTTAAAAGAAATGTGCTTGACGTGACAAAAGCTGTAGCGCCCTTTACCAGTCCCTCGAATAATCCATTCCTTGCCGGGAGAGGCCGTCCCAACGATTTGTGCCGGAAAATCATTGCGGTAACGGAACGAATAAATTACGTCAGGGACATTTTTCGGTAGCGAAATATCGAGGTTCTTAGCGACATCCTCAAATTGTAACTTGGTGAACGGAATAGTCTGAATTCCCGACTTGTATCCCGCCAAGAAAACACTTTCTATGAGTCTATCGTAACGGTTTGGGTCTTTTTTCTTAGGCATATCTTCAGTTCGATTGTAGCGTCGCCGTAACTTAGGACGTTCAACCGGGCCATCGTAAGACTACAACCTCTTCGTTTAGCCAATCTTTCGTCGCCGTTGAATATCGGGTTCGAAAGTTATCAATTCGTACTTTTTCGTAGCCTAGATCAACGCCAATCTGCTCCAAGATTTGGCCAGTACGAATCATAACCCGTAGATAAGACGCCTGATCGCCAACAACATAGGCCAGCATTGCACCCGGCTTCAACACGCTCTGTAAGTCCTTTAGGTGGCGAGCCATACCGCCAAAGTATAGTTTCGTGAGGCGTGGATACATCCGCTCAAAACCAGAGGTTTTGCCGAGTTCTATCCGCTTTGCTTCGATTTGCTCGGCAATAGATTGAACCTTTGCTATGTGCTCAACGAATTTGTCGTCATCGTCTTCGCGATAGACTCCGCGAGTGTTCGAACGAAGCAGCGTCTTCTTCATCGACCTTAGATCCGCACGATCTTTAACGAAGCCTAAAAGAACAGACTCCAACCGTGTTGTTCGCGTATAGTCCTTCTCGTTGGGGTACGGCGGTGAAGTGATAACCGCTGAGATCTTGGTTCCGTCTAACGCGGTCGAAATATCGCGAGAATCAACGAGCTTTACTGTGGCGAACGGATACGCCGTCGGATCAATTTGTCGTAGATCGCCGCACATCTTTTCAACTTCAACAAGCCATTCATCTATAACGGCTACATGTGATCGAGGCTTACCGATTCCGACTTCAGGTCCAAACCTCAGATTGCTAATTTTAAAGACCAAAGCGTTGGCAAAGGCCAGACGAAAATACTTGTGTACGGTCTGGCCATTGTAGCGGTCGATCTCGCTTAGGAGAACCAGCGATTTGTGCAACGCAGTTGGATTTATAGAGTTCTTGAGAATGAGCGGGAACTGCTCCTCAGGCAGCGATTGCAAAACAGTTCTTTTGATCTCTGAATCTTGTGCAGAATCTGGAATTCCTTGATTCTTAAGACGCAAGGCGGCATTTGATGCAATTGACTCTGCTCGGTCGCGCAATACTTCAGCGTTAACCGCCCAATCCACTTTCACATTGCCGGCAAACTGAGCGAATCGATTGGCTTCTAGACCAATGGATTGAATTCCTTGTAATTTCGATTCGACGACGGTAGTTCCTGTGCCACAGAAAGGGTCAAGGACAACGTCCTTTTCCGACATACAGAATTCCATCAGATATTCGCGTACCAAATGGGCAGGGTACGAGAGAACAAACCTATACCAATCGTGAAAAGCACGATCTTCAACAGCGAGTTTATTTCGCCCACCATTTGACGATTCGTATTGCGGGGCCTGGCCCGCGGAAGTTTGCATGTGGTCAACCATGAGTGTCAGTAGGATACATCAAATCGACTATTTGACACGAATGGCAGAAAAAAAGAATCGGGTTTAGCCAACATAGCGGCCTTCGAGAGCGGCTTGATGAATAATTTCAGAATCTTCGGCCTCGGCCAAGCCCGTTTCGCCTGTGTGAACCGCGTCAAAACCCGCGCGGCGAAGAATATTTGCGGCCTAGCGGGGGCGTACCCTGTGGTCGAAGAGCAATTTCATCTGGTAAGGGCGTGTTCGAGCGACACAGGGAGAATTCGAAAACCATTGGCCTTCCGCTCCACGTCGATCGATTGTTCAAGCGGCCATTTTAGCTCGATCTTGCCCAAAGCAAGTTTTATCTGGATTTCCCAAACCACAACGATGCTAATGAACACGTCATTGTCTGGCATCGAGATCGCATTGTATGCATCGGTCGAAAGTTTTTCCGGGTCATCGCGCCACCAGACGAACGCGTGGGTATCGAGCAAAAAGTCTCATAACTCTTTATCGAAACCCCAGAATTCATCCGGTAGTTCAGCATCAAAATCGTCGCTCATCCAGATCGTATTTTTGCCAAGTCCGGCGGTTCGCTTTTTCAGTATTCCAGCTTTTTGAATAGGCGCAACCGTAGCTACGGGTTCACCGTTTTCCTCGATGATTATTTCGTCACCGTCTTTTGCAAGAGCAAGCAATCCCGGAAGCTTCTGCTGGAGTTCGCCAATGCTAAGTATTTTGGTCATAAACCGTCTCCGTGGATGAATTATAGCACCGCAACAGAAGATTTTGACATAAAAGCCGTCTCTCTGACACGGTGTACTAGGAGTCAATAGCACTCGTCGTCATCGGCAGCTACTCAGGCAGGAGGTGAGGTTGCGGCGGTGGTTGGTTTGAACTGGTCGAGGGCGTCGAAGACTTGGAGGGCGTATTTTACGTTGCCGAAGGGGGCTGAGACCTGGACGCCGGCGATGATGTCGCGTACATCGAGGAGCGATTCGCGGGCGATGGCGATGCCTTCTTCGCGGGCGTGTTCTTTGCTTTGTTCGGAGGCGAGGCGCATGCGTTCAAGGATCGCCGGAGTGACATTGACGCCGGGAACTTCGTTGTGCAAAAACTCGGCGTTGCGAAAACTTACCAACGGCCAGATGCCGGCGACGATCGGGATCTTTACGTGAGCGATCTTGTCGAGAAAGCGTCGCAGTTGTTCCGTATCAAATACGGGCTGTGTGATCGCGTATTCCGCTCCGGCCTCGACCTTCCATTCGAATCGCCGGATCTCTTCATCCAGATTTACCGCGCCCGGATTTACTCCCACGCCGATCGAGAACGCCGTCGGCTTTCCGATGGGATTATTGCCAAGGTCAAGCCCGTGGTTCAGCTTGTTGACCATGTTGGTCAGGCCGATCGAATCTATATCAAAAACGGCTGTTGCGTCGGGATACGGGCCCATTTTTGGCGGGTCGCCGGTGATGATGAGCAGATTGTGCAGGCCCAACGCGGCGGCGCCAAGCAGGTCTGACATCATCCCGAGCAAATTACGGTCGCGGCAGCAGTAATGAAGCACGGCCTCAATGCCGACATTTTGCTCGACCAAAACGGCGGTCGCCTGTGCCGACATCCGAGTCTGCGCACGCGGGCCGTCGGGAATATTCACGGCATCGACGCCCGCATCTTTCAAGAGGGCGATAGACTCCAGCGTCTTCTGGACATCGCAGCCCTTTGGCGGCAGCACTTCAACAGAAGTAACGAACTCACCACGGGCGATCTTTCGTGACCAGTTCGATCTTGTTTCCGCCGGCACGACGTTGACATCGGCGGGCGTCAGATCGGCAACCCGCACCTTTTCGTTCTTGAGAATGACCTGCGATTGCCGCGGGCTGATCGAGCGGATGGAATCGGCAATAAGCTTGATATGTGTCGGCGTTGTGCCGCAGCATCCGCCGACAAATTTTGCGCCGGCCTGTACAAAGCGTTTCGAAAACGTCGCCATGTACTCCGGCGAGCCCATATACAATTGCCGTCCCTGAACGTCGCGCGGCAGGCCAGCGTTCGGCTGGGCGGAAAGCGGCTTGTTCGTGACCGACCGCATTTTCTCCAGTGCGGCCAGTACGTGCGTCGGCCCCATACCGCAATTTAACCCGATCACGTCCACACCTAGTTCATCAAGCCGGGCCGTAAAAGCCTCAGGTGATGTGCCAAAGGTGGTCTTCATATCCGCCTGGATCGTCATTTGCGCGATCACAGGCAGATCAGTTACCTCACGAACGGCGCGGATCGCCTGTTCAATGACCGATAGTTCCGAGAAGGTTTCCAGAATGAAAAGATCCACGCCGCCCTCGAGCAGTGCGATGGCCTGCTCCTTGAACATATCCTTCGCTTCGTCAAACGATGTCGGCCCAAATGGTTCGATCCGCAGGCCTAGCGGGCCTATGGCGCCGGCAACGTAGGCCCGGTCGCCCGCCGCCCCGCGTGCGATCTCGGCCGCTGCCACGTTGATCGCGTGAAGCTTGCCTTCGAGGCCGTATGGCTGAAGCTTATACCGCGTTGCCCCGAACGTGTTTGTCTCTATCACATCCGCGCCCGCCCGGACATATTCTTCATGCACCTCGCGGACCAGGTCCGGTGATGTCAGGTTCAGCTCGTCATAGCTGCGGTTTATGTAAATGCCTTTATCGTAAAGACGCGTCCCGACCGCACCGTCAAAAACATAGACGCTGTCGGAGCTGAGTAATTCGCGGAAGTCTTTCATATGGATACAGCCGGCCGGTTAGTCCGCCGCCTTTGACAGGCTGACGGCACGTCATACAAAAAAGCCTCGCCCAAACAGCGAGACTTTTAAATAGCGGTCTGTCATTTAGCTGTTTAGCGGTTTATTTAACGTGGTCGCAAGTTGCCCTTAACTCACCACAAAGCTTAATGATGATAATGCGACGTGCAGTATCCGCGTGTCAAGCATCGGGATGGTCATCTATAAGAAGATTTTAGGTCAATCGAGGCCCGTCAACAAAGCACCAAGGCAGGCCCGATCCGCGAAGTTGTGGTATTTTGAGTCGCATGGAGTTCACACCATCAACGAAAAGTGCCGACTACGTTCAACGCCTCGAGAGCTTTATGGCGGACCATATCTATCCGAATGAGGCCCGATACAACACCGAAATAGCCGATGGCGACCGATGGCGGCCGCTTGTGCTGATCGAAGATCTGAAAGCCGAGGCAAAGGCCCAAGGTTTGTGGAACCTGTTCCTGCCGGATATTTCGGGCCTTTCAAATCTTGATTATGCACCGTTGGCCGAGGTGATGGGCCGCGTCACGTGGGCCGCGGAAGTTTTTAATTGTTCGGCGCCCGATACCGGCAATATGGAGGTGCTGCATCTTAACGGCAGTGAAGAGCAAAAGAAGCGGTGGCTGGGGCCGCTGCTTGCCGGCGAGATCCGTTCGTGCTTTGCCATGACCGAGCCCGATGTTGCGTCGAGCGATGCCACCAATATCCGCGCTTCGATCGAGCCCGATGGCGATGACTATCTCCTCAACGGCCGTAAATGGTGGTCGACCGGAGCGGCTGACGCCCGGTGCAAACTGGCAATTTTTATGGGTAGATCGGACGGGACCGCGGCAAAGCACTTGCAGCAGTCAATGGTGCTTGTGCCGATGGACGCGGACGGTGTAAAGGTTGAACGTACTTTGAATGTATTTGGTTTTGACGATGCACCGATCGGCCATGCGGAATTATCGTTCAATAATGTCCGCGTGCCGAAAGAAAATATACTGCTTGGCGAAGGCCGCGGATTTGAGATCGCACAGGGCAGATTGGGGCCGGGACGAGTGCACCACTGTATGCGGCTCATTGGTTCCGCTGAGCGATCGCTTGAGCTAATGTGCGAGCGGGCGCGATCGCGCATAGCGTTTGGCAAGCCTCTCGCCGGGCAGGGCGTCGTTCGCCAGTGGATAGCCGAGGCCCGCCTTGCCATCGACCAGGCACGGTTGCTTGTGCTCTACGCGGCCTGGAAAATGGACACCGCCGGCAATCGGGCCGCCCGCAAAGAGATAGCGATGATCAAGGCAGTGGTCCCGCAGATGGCCCTGAAAATTATCGACCGCGCCATCCAGGTGCACGGCGGCGGCGGCGTTTCGCAGGACTTTCCGCTCGCCCAATTCTGGATCTACGCCCGCTCCCTGCGGCTCGCCGATGGCCCGGACGAAGTGCATCTTGAATCAGTGGCAAAGCTGGAGCTGGAACCGCATTAGTTGATTGCGGATTTGGGATTGCGGATTGCGGATTTGTTTGATGCGACTTGAATCCGCACTCCGCAAAACCAATTTGCAATCTGCGATCCGCAATCCACAATCCACAATCGAGTCGGTCACTCTGACCAGTTTCATTTCACCCGCCGTTCAACATGACAAATAAGTGTTGACAAATGTTTTGCACTTGAGCTACCTTAATTGAGTACAGCCGCAATATGGTTGTATCCCTTCGCCACCCGATGCGAAATAGTTTTCTAAAAAACTACAACTCGACCGCTCTTTCCTGAAAAGGAATTCGGCTTCTTAAAATGCGAAGCGGGCTTTTGGCCTGCGTTTAGTTCGGCCCGTCAGATCAAGATGTCCTGTCCCCAGAATCAGCAAGTTCAGTAAACGGTGGCAAATTATCTTTCCCGGCCCGAAACCCGCTTCGAAACCTTTCTAGAAAAACACACAAAGATTGATGTTGGCCCCACGCCGCCAACCTCTAAGGAGTGAGAAAACATAATGCTGTTCGGTAAGAAGAAAAGCGTTGCCGGTTTAGACATCGGCTCCAGTTCGGTCAAGATGGTCGAGCTCGACGGCAAATCGAACCAGTTGAGCCTCGTCGCCCTCGGCTATCAGAATCTGCCCGATGAGACCATCATCGACGGCCAGATCATGGAGTTGAACGTCGTTTCCGATTGCATCCGAAATGTCTGCGGCAATTTCGGCGTCACGGCCGATCAGGTCGTTACCGGCGTCAGCGGCCATTCGGTGATCATAAAGAACATCGTGCTGCCGCCAATGAGCCAGGACGAACTGGAAGAGTCGATCGACTGGCATGCCGAAGAGCACATTCCTTACGATCTGGCCGACGTTAGCCTGGATTTTCAGGTGACGCAGTCAACATCGGACGCGACGCATGTTCTGATCGCCGCCTGCAAGCGCGAGCGGATCGACAATGTCCGCCAGGCGGTTCAGCTTGCCGGCAAAGAGCCCTTCGTTATCGACGTTGACACCTTTGCCCTGCAGAATTGCTACGAAATGAATTATCAGCCGGATGATTCACAGGTCGTAACGCTCCTCAATATCGGAGCTTCGACCATGAACGTGAATATCGTCAAGGGCACACGTTCGCTGTTCACACGCGACATTACGGTCGGCGGCAGCCAGTTCACCGATGTGCTTCAGCGTAACCTGGGCCTCAGCTATCAGCAGGCCGAGGCCGTGAAGCGTGGTGTGAGCTCGGCGGTCGAAGGGATCGAAGAAAAATCCATCGAACCACTGATGCACAACGTGACCGAGATAATCGCGATGGAAATACAGAAGACATTCGACTTCTACCGCGCGACATCCGATGACAATGAAACGGTCGTCCAGAAGATCCTTATTTCAGGCGGCGGGTCAAAACTTCAGGGCTTGGCCCATGACCTCTCCGCAAGGCTCGAACTGCCTGTCGAAGTTTTAGATCCTTTCCGCAACATCAAGGTTGATTCACGGAAATTTGACCCCGACTACATGAGTGAGATCATGCCCGAAATGGCGGTTGCCGTTGGATTGGCGATGAGGGGAGTGTAACTACAATGATCAAGATCAATCTACTTAACTCGGTAACTGAAAGGCAGGGTGGGGCCGTCGTTGCGGTCGACAGAAAGGTCGGAAGCGCGGGAACGCGTCTTTTGATGATGTCGCTCGCGGTTGCGTTCCTCTTTGTGACCGTCGTTGCCTGGGACATCATCAGCACGCAGATGGCCAAGGCCGATGCCGAAGCTCAGCTTGAAGATCAGAAACGCATCGCCGCCGAGCTTGAGGTGGTGATGAAGGAACAGAAGGAGCTTGAGGAAAAGATCACCGCCATCGACGCGCGGATCGAGGCCATCAAGAAACTTCGTGCCGCTCAGGCAGGCCCGGTCGCGGTGCTCGAAGCAATGCGTGAACGCATCGCGATGGTCCCGGGACTTTATCTTCAGAGCATTGAACAGGCCGGCGAAGTGGTTACGATCAAGGGCAATTCGCCTGATGAATCGGTCGTCACCCAATTCGGCCGGAGCCTCGAATTTTCGGGCGGGCTGTTCGAGAACCTAAATATCGAAACGCAGCGGCAGGAAGTTCAGAATCAGATGGTAACGCCGAACGCGACGAACCCGGAAGCAGGCAAGATGAATGTCGTGAACTTTACCATCAACGCCGCGTACAAGCCGGCAAAGGCAGCGGGAGCACCGGGCCTGAACCCGACCACCGCCTCCGCGGCCCCGGTCGTAAACCCGGCCGCACCCGTCCAGGTAGCAAAAAATTAGGCAGAAACACGACCAGTAGGGTGTGTGCCCCGCCAAAGGCAGAAACCCGACCCGTTGGGTGTGTGCCCCATTGACAGCAAAGGTAGAAACACGACCGGTA
>CAUJFK010000216.1 GCA_963169175.1 Acidobacteriota bacterium
AAACCGGAAGGCGGGAGTTTAACGCTCGGGGGCGTAAATGCGTTTATCACCTACGCGGGCGGCACGGGCGCGAATGATGTGGTCATCAATGTTGACAACCTCGCGCCAAAGGTTACAAGCACGACGCCGGCTCAGGCCGCGGTCGGTGTTGCGACAAATTCGAATGTAACCCTCAATTTCAGCGAGGCGGTAAACATCGCCGCCGGCGGGATCACCGTGGATTGCGGCGGAGTGCAAGCATTTGCACCAACGCTGCCGCAAAATGGCGTAACCTCGATCGTGATCGATCCGTCCAATCTGCTCCCCGCAGGTGTTGTTTGTACCGTCACCGTCGTGTCGGCAAATGTCAACGACCTTGCCGGAAACGTGCTCGACGGCGATGGCAACGGCACCGGCGGCGATAATTTTGTGCTGACATTCACGACCGCGTGCACTAATTCCATCGTCGTTGCCACAAACGCCGACAGCGGCCCCGGAAGCCTGCGGCAGGCAGTCATAGACGCATGCCCCGGCAGCACGATCACCTTTGATATCAACACGGTCGTCAGCCCGATCTCGCTTTCGACTGGCCAAATAATGCTCACCAAGGACGTGAATATTCAGGGGCCGGGAGCGAATGTTCTGACTATTCAAAACACACAGTCACCGAGCGCGACTAGCCGCGTGTTTGAGCTCAGTTCAGGCCTGACGGCCAGTATTTCGGGGCTGACGATCTCGGGCGGGAACGTGACCGGAGCGAGCGGTGGCGGCATTCTGAGTCACGGTTCGCTCACATTAACAGCCGTGGCCATAGACGGTAATTCGGCGGGCAGCGGCGCTGGCGGCGGCGTGGCTGCGACCGGAACGCTGAATGTCATAGATTCGACAATATCCAATAACGACGCGGTCCTAAGCGGTGCAATCTATCCGTTTGGCGTCGCGATTCTCAATATAAAGAATTCGACCTTGTCAGGAAACTCGACGATCAATGTCGGTGGCGCGATAACAGAGTCCGGTACTAGTTTAGGAAGCCTGACGACGATCGAGAACTCGACGATCACGAACAACAGCACCACTGCTGCGAACGGTGGCGGGATATTCGCATCGAGAAGCCCAATTATCCGAAGCACGATAATTGCCGGGAACACTGCGGGATCAACCCCGGATGTCTTCGGGGCGTTTAACTCGCAGGGTTACAACCTGGTCGGCAAGGCGGACGGCAGCACGGGCTTTACAGCGACCGGCGATATAATCGGGACGATTTCATCGCCGTTAGACCCAAGATTGACACCACTTGCCAATAATGGCGGGCGGACTCAGACACATGCACTTTGCGAGGCTGCGGGAATGCCGAATGCATCGTGTACCGGAGCCAGCCCTGCGATCGATAAGGGTAAAAATGCCGTTGTGTCGCTGGCAACCGACCAGCGCGGATCGGGCTTCCCGAGGTCGGTTGACAATCCACTGATCTCACCTGCGACGGGCGGTGACGACACCGACATCGGTGCCTTTGAGGTGCAAGCCTTACCCGTCACACTAACCTATGACGGCAACGGCAACACCGGCGGGGCCGCTCCGGTTGACGCTAATAGTCCATATTATTCCGGCTCTTGGGTCGGTGTGCTTGGACCTGGAACACTTGTGAACACCGGCTTCGCATTTGGCGGATGGAACACGGCCGCCGACGGCAGCGGGACGCATTACAACCCGGCGCAGTTGTTTGCCATAACGGCAGACACGACACTTTATGCCGAATGGATCATCGCTCCGTGCTTTTACTCAGCAACCGGCAGCCTCGACCCGACATTTGACACGGACGGCAAGGTAAGGACGCCCGTCGGGACCGGGGCCGAAGCCCACTCGGTTACGATCCAGCAGGACGGTAAAATAGTAGCGGCGGGTTACGGCCATAACGGCTCGAACTGGGACTTTGCCTTGGTGCGCTACAACCCTGACGGCTCGCTCGATACCTCATTTGGTACCGGGGGCAAGGTTTTGACGCCTGTGGGAAACTCGGACGATTATGCATATTCGGTCGCCATCCAGACGGACGGTAAGATCGTAGCGGCGGGGAAGAGCATAAGCACCTCGAATGAGGATTTCGCTGTCGTGCGCTATAACGCTGACGGCTCGCTAGACACTACATTCGGAACGGGCGGCAAGGTGACGACCAACATTATGTTCAACGATTCGGCGAGCGCGGTCGTCATCCAACCGGACGGCAAGATCGTGGCAGCGGGTAGCAGCACTAACACCGTGAGCTATGATTTTGCCCTGGTGCGTTACAACGCTAACGGCTCGCTCGACAATTCATTTGGCACCGGCGGCAAAATACAAACCGACGTCGGAGGCATCGACTTGCTCAGCTCGCTTGCTCTTCTGCCGGACGGGCGTATAGTCGCGGCTGGCGCCAGCCTTGGCGCCACGGATTATGATTTCGCACTCGTTCGCTACAACGATGACGGCTCGCTCGACACGTCGTTTGACACGGATGGGAAGGTGACAACGCCTATTTTGAGTGCTGACGATCGTGCCCAAGCGGTCGCTCTCCAGCCGGACGGCCGTATAGTTGCGGCGGGTTACAGCTATAACGGCTCCGATGAGGATTTCGCTGTGGTACGCTATAACGTGGACGGATCGCTCGACACGACATTCGGCACTGGCGGAAAGGTAACGACAGCAGTGCTGAGTTCACACGACCACGCCAACTCGGTCGCGATCCAGCCGGACGGCCGTATAGTGGCTGCGGGTTACAGCCTTTTCGCTACGTTCCCTGACTTCGCCCTGGTTCGCTACAACCCTGACGGGTCGCTTGACAACACATTTGATGGCGACGGCAAAGTAACGACGCCTGAATTTGGTAGTGACGAGTTCATCTTCTCGATCGCGATCCAGCCGAACGGAAGTGTGGTGGCGGCGGGCGGTAGCGTTACCGTTCCGACTGGTAATTTTGCCCAGGCCCGCTACGGCAGTAGTTGCGACACGACACCGCCGGATACGACGATAACCGGGAATCCGACGAATCCGACGAACAGCACGAGTGCATCGTTCACGTTTACTTCGAACGAAACGCCCGTCACGTTTGAATGTTCGCTTGACGGTGGGGCGTTTGCGGCTTGCACTTCGCCGCAGAGCTACGCCGGATTGGCACTTGGCCCGCACACTTTCCAAGTGCGTTCGACGGATGCGGCAGGCAATACTGACGCCACGCCGGCGAGCTATACATGGGTGATCAATTCGCCGCCGACCATCTCGGCCGCTGGCGGAGTGACACGAGTTCAGGCCGCGGGGCCTTCGGTTTCGCAGATAGCGGCGGTCGGCGACCCGGACCAGTCGGCAAATACGCTTGCCGTCACGGTCAACGGCGGTGGGTCTGCGACGGTAAATGGCGTGACGGTGAATTCGATAACGATCGCTCCATCCGGTGCGGTCTCGGCAAGTGTTGCCGCCGCATGCGGTGCGACAAACGCTTCGTTCACGCTTCGTGTAACCGACAGCAGCGGCCTGTTCGCTCAGGCTACGTTGACCGTAACGGTTATCAATGAAACCGTCCCGCCGGTGATAAATCCGATCGCGAATGTGATCGCGACACTTCCGTCAAACTCGCCCGCGACGTCGATGGCGGTCAATTTCCCACTGCCAACGGCAACCGACAATTGCGGTGCGGTCGTTGTTACGACCAATCCCGTTTCGGGTTCGGTATTCCCGCTTGGGCCGACGGTTGTTAACGTGACGGCGACTGACGCGAACGGAAATGTTTCAACGGCCACCTTTACCGTTACGGTGCGGTATGCGTTCCTGGGCTTCACGGGCCGCGTTTACAATCCGCCGACGATCAACTATGCGACCGCCGGGAACACTCTGCCGATGTCATTTAGCTTGGGCGGTAACAAGGGCCTGAACATCTTTGCTGCAGGCTCGCCGTCATCACAGCAGGTGAGTTGCTCAACCGGGACCCCGGTCGGGGGAGTCACTCCGGCAAGCGGGAATCTGACGTATTTCGGACAGTACAGTTACTACTGGACGACCGACGCAGCCTGGGGCGGCACATGCCGAACTTTCTCGATGACGCTGAATGACGGCTCGAACAGAACACTCAAGTTCTGGTTCTACAACACCCCGGGAGTTCCGCCGGTCTTCATAAAACCCGGCCGCACCCGGCTCGATACGATAATGCCGATCGATTAAGCGAACGACACGTTCATCAAAAGAAAAAAGCTAACCGCTGTTGTTTAGGCAGCGGTTAGCTTTTTTCGAAGCGGGAATTATCTATGGTTCAGATCTCGAGAATATCGATCAGTTCCTGTACCGCACCGGCACTTTTCTGCAGGGCGGCCCGTTCGTCATTTGTCAGGCTGATCTCAATAATCTGCTCGACACCGTTCTTGCCCAATTTTACGGGTACGCCGACAAATAAGTTGTTGATGCCGTACTCGCCTTCGAGAAATACGGCGCAGGGAAGGATCTTTTTCTTGTCCTTGAGGATAGCTTCAGCCATTTCGACCGCACCGAGGCTTGGTGCATAGAATGCCGAACCGGTCTTCAAAAGGCCAACTATTTCTGCTCCGCCGTTTGCGGTGCGGGTGAGAATCGCGTCGATCTGATCCTTCGGCAGCAGCTCGGTCACCGGAATGCCGGCACAGGTCGAATACCGCGGCAGCGGGACCATCGTGTCGCCGTGTCCGCCAAGAACAAATGCGGTGACATTCTCAACCGATACATTCAGAGCCTCCGCGAGAAAACATCGCATACGGGCCGAATCAAGAACGCCCGCCATGCCGATCACACGATTCTTTGGAAAGCCCGACCGGCGGAACGCGACCTGCGTCATTGCGTCGAGCGGGTTTGATACTACGATAATAAATGAATTAGGTGAATATTTGGCGACCTCGTCCGTGACGGCACCGACGATCTCGGAGTTTGTCTTGAGCAGGTCATCGCGGCTCATGCCGGGTTTACGCGGCAGTCCGGCGGTGATTATAACAACGTCCGAATCGGCCGTAGCCTCATATGAGTTTGCACCGACAAGTTTTACATCAAATCCGTCGATCGGGGCCGCCTGGGCCAGGTCGAGTGCCTTGCCCTGCGGCGTGCCTTCAACAATGTCAACGAGCACAACGTCCGCAAGTTCTTTGCTTGCGATCCAATGAGCGGCAGTCGCCCCCACATTTCCGGCGCCGACGACCGTAACCTTATGTCTTCCAGCCATTTCTATACCTTCCTGTAGTTAAATTAAGCGTTGAATAAACCAATATTTTGGCATAGTTGACCGGAAACGCCAAAAGTACCACAATGATGCAGACCAACTTCTAGTATAGGGATCCAATGAAACAATTACTGCAAAGTCTTCTTGTTGTATTTTTGTCTGCGCTTCTGGCCACGCCGGGCATTGCCCAGTCGCTGTTTGCCGCCGTTTCAGGCAAACGCGTGAACCGGATCGTTGTCCGCGGGGCGATGGTCGTTGACGGCAGCGGAAAGCCGGCGGCCGGGCCGTTCGATATTGTGATCGAAAACGATGTGATCACCCGAATTGCGGGATTTGACCCGATAGCGGCGAAAGAAGGGCGTGCCCGCCGGCCGGAAAAGGGCGATCTTGAAATTGACGCGGCAGGGAAGTATGCGCTGCCCGGCCTGATCAATCTGCACGGCCACGCACACGATGAACGCGGCGGTGTGCCGATGCCGGTCGAATACGGTATGAAGATGTGGCTTGCGTGCGGGATCACGACCGTGCGCGAGGCATGGTCGAACACGAAGACACTTGACTGGAAGCAGCAAACGGCCGCGAACACGTTGGCCGGACCGCGCCTGTTCGCATACGGCGGGTTTCCCGGGCCGAATCAAAATACGCCTGAGCAAGTGCGGCAGCGGGTACGCGAACTAAAGGCTGCCGGCTATGACGGGATCAAGCTCTACACCATCGACCGCGACCTGATGGCCGCGATGATGGATGAGGCGAACAAGCTTGGAATGCGGGTGATGCATCATGTCGGTGTCGAAGAAACGAATGCCTGGGATGATATTAAATTCGGTACGACGACCGTTGAACACTGGTACGGTATTCCGGACGCCGCTATCGAATCTGGCCGCCAAAATTTTCCGGCCGATTATAATTACAACGATGAGGTCGATCGATTTCGCTATGCCGGAAGGCTTTGGCGCGAGGCGAATTGGGACCGGTTGATGACCGTTTTTGACGGGATGATCAAGAACAACGTGGCGTGGAACCCGACGCTGGATATTTATGATGCGTCGCGAGATCTTCAGCGGGCGCAGACAAATCCTGCGTTTGCTGATTATCTTCATCCTGTGCTGGAAGAATATTTCCGGCCAAATCCTTCGAATCATGGTTCCTATTTCATCGGCTGGACCTCAACCGACGAAGCATTTTGGAAAGAGAATTACCGCATATGGATGAAGGCACTCTACGAATTTGAAAGACGCGGAGGGCTTATCGGAACGGGCGATGATGCGGGGTTTATTTATCAGATGTACGGTTTTGGGTTGATCCGCGAACTTGAACTGCACCAGGAAGCGGGCTTTCACCCATTAAAGGTCATTCAGCACGCGACCAGCAACGGTGCACGCATCCTCGGCCAGGAAGATAAGATCGGCCGGATCCGCGTAGGTTACAAGGCAGATCTGATCGTGGTGAACGGGAACCCGCTTGAGAATTTTAAGGTGCTGTATCCGACCGGTATTGAAGAGATACGTGACGGCAAAATGGTCAAGACGGGCGGCATAGAGTGGACCATCAAAGACGGCATCCCGTTCCACGCACCAACCTTGGCGGCTGACGTACGGGAGTTAGTGAAGAAGGCGCGGCAGCCAAAATAGACCAGTTTCAGGTATTTGAACGTTTCTCACAGCTCTCTCAAGATGGGAAGACCTAAGTGCTTTTACCTCTGTTTTTCGGCCGTCGGAGATTATGGTTTCGATTCACTCCAACAGGTCAAAAAATGGCTCGCCGGTAGAGGCGAGCCTAATCACGTGCTTCTACAGGTATCCTTAGTTGACCCAGAAACTGTAATGACCTGAATTCTTTCCCGTCTCGTTGTAGACGTCGATTTTCCACCACCCGCGAGCATTGAGTACCATGTACGCCTCGAGTGCTTGCTGCGAGGAAGTCTGAATAAGCCTAAGCTGCGCATCCTTAAGAGTGGTGCGGTCGCCGTTGGGGAATGTGACGACTGCACGCATGCCGGGGTTTACGTTGAAGACGTTAAAGCGAACTGTTTGGAGATCGCGACTGCTCCACAACTGTAAATTAGGCGAATGCCCTGTTATTTGTGGGCGTACAGCATTTGTGGGATTCCGTATGAACCCCTTATTAAAAGTGGCAATACTGTATCGCTTCGTCCGAATACCGCTCGCTGTACTACCGCAACTTTGCTCAAATACTTCGACAAAATCTCCGATGATTTGCATTATCCAGGCGACGTGACCGCACGGCGTCGAGCCGCACGGACCGATAGCGAGCGTGCTATTCACACCGACAGAATAAAGGTGGGGCGTTGTCGACGTAGGATACCTTGCCGCCCGCGCGTTGTCGTACCAGGTCCGAGCATTACCCCACGAACCTGGGGTCACCCCCCAAAACTTCTTCATATGATACCAGGCAGCAAACGTACAGTTTCCAAGTCCGAAGCGGCTCCCCACGGAGCAACACGGATACGGATTTCCCGGCGACGCAATCCCGGCACAGGTCGGTGTAGACACTGCTCTCAACACGTCGGGCAACTCCGTAGGCTCCGGGGTCATTCCGACATCCTGATTAGCATCAGTATCCTCCTGCTCAGTCGAGGATCTTTCCACAAGCCATTCTGTCGGGTACGAGTCGGTATATATTCTTAGTGTATCACCGTGGTCGACGATAAGAGTTGCAACTGTTACGGGTCCGTTGACCGAGCGAAAAGTGAGCGCAGGCATTCCATTTTCGAATGTCTCGGCAATGCTGCCGACATCGATTTTTCCCTCATACTTCTGCATAACGAATCCCTTGAGACTCTTCATGGCCTGCGGGCGAGGCAAAGTCCCATCGGTCTGGACCGCCGTCGCGGTTCCGTTAGTTCCAGTAACTTTGCGTTCGCTTTCTTGAGTAAAACCGACTCCTGCGACAACCAGAAGGACGGTCAATGTTCTGAAAATGCGCTCTGTAACTTTCATTTTTTGGCTCCCTTCCGCACCTTTAAGGTGCTAGACTGCTGTATCGGTGAGAGCGATTCGGTCCTCACCAGCCCCGAACCTTGCTACGGTTGTTCACGATTAAGTCCAGCCCTAGCAGGGTTTCTGAGGCAGTCGACAATAACGACAACTGCCGTATTCGGAAATTAGCGCAATGCCGGCATATTAGCTTCAAGGATTTATCAATATTTAATTAGGATTTTATTAGGAGAAGGTGATGGATGATGATCCGTCGGGGGTTGAAGGTTACTCGTTTGACGAATTCTTTCTAATTCCTCAAGAACGCAGGTTGCTGAAATTAGGCGAACCAATACCTTTGCATCCAAAGTGCTTTGACCTATGCACTGTGTTGGTGGCACGGGCCGGGAACGTGATTAGTAAGCGCGAATTACTTGAAACGGTCTGGCCAAACTGTAATGTCCAAGAGCAAAACATCCCTCAGCAAATTTCGGCGTTAAGGAAAGCCTTAGGGCAAATCCAAAATTCAGCGCCGTTTATCGAAACAGTCTCCAAAACAGGTTATCGGTTTTGTCGTGAGGTCAAAGAGCATAGGAAGCTTGAAGCAAATTCTTCGATACGTAGAGCAGTCGCGTCCGAATGGGCTGAAAGGATTAACTCGAAGTTCCCAGACGCAAAAGTCTACGGTCTAGTGCATGAACTCCCTAAGATAGTCTTTTTGGGCGAGTTGGAGGTCAGCAAGGAAATAAATCGTGCATCTGTAGCGATCGCAAAGGAATTGAGGAGTAATTCGACGGTCGCCCTTGTTGACGACGAACCTAACCTTATCAGCGAGCCGGTGATTTTCCAGGCAAAAACTGTCAAATACTCGACCCTTTGCGAACTGAGACATCTAGGAACATACCCTTTCACCCTAACGGCGAACGTCCTTCTGATCTGCAAAGAAAAGCGAATGCTAATTCTCGACGTTCGATCCCAGAAAATCCACCATTTTCCTGGAGGCTATCATGTATTTGGCGGCTATTATCAGGACGAAAGTGATTCCGGCGATTTGCGAGCTACCGCCTTTCGAGAAGTTTCAGAAGAGACGAAATCAATGGGTCTAATAAAGCCCAATAGCGAACCGATGCTACTTCTTCTGGAAAAGACCAATAAGACGTTTCAGGTTACTTTCCTTGGAGCAAATATATCCGCCGACGTTTATGAACGACTGGAGAAATCATGGGAATCGGACGAAATTAGAAAAATATCTTTCGACAAACTAAAAATGAATTTGGAGATAGAAAACGTCTGGGTGCCGTCATGTAAGGCAGCTATTCTCGCATGGCTTGCGTGTGGAGCTCCGGGGACTGAGGAGAATGAAAAGTTTGGCGGACTAACTCCAGTTGAACTTGTTAGCTGTTTCATTTAACGCAGAAATCTAGCCGTATCGACGATCGCTTAGGAAAAGGTCTTTGGTTAGGGGCATCCGCAATACAGAAAAAACCCGACGTGCTCTCCCCTTCACGCCGGGTTTTTTCAAAATGGCCGCGGAACGAATCTACGACCAAGTCTGCAAAAATTATTTCAATAGTCGCTTGCCGGAAGCGTCACTTCGCTCTTTAGTTCGATCTCAAACTCTTCGTTCGTTTTTATCGAAACATCCTTGCCTTTTTTTAGAAAGGCGACCGCTGCTCCGGCCCCAGCGCCGACGCCTGCTCCGGTAACGATCGATCTTCCACCGCCGGACACAGCCCCGATCGCCAAACCGGCGGCCGTTCCGCCAAAGATCGCGAGGACCTTGCCGGCCGTTCCCGAAGCCGGCCGCAGCCTGGTGACCAGCATTCCGTCGATCGAACGCCGGATCCTGTCGGAAAAGCGGATCGTCTCAAACCTCACGTCCATTTTGCCGTTCACACCGCCAAAGTCCGCGCTCGAAACCGTGATCACCCTTCCTTCGACGATCGTTCCGAACGGAAGCACGACGGCATCATCCACCTCGATCGCTTTTGCGACCGTCGCGGTGAAAGTATCGTCCATGGACGATATCCTCGAGTTGATCCCGGCGTCCATTCGAAGCCTGATCCGCGTGCCCGCGGGCAAGCGATAGATCGAACTGCTTTGGGCGGCAATTGAGCCGAAAGTTGCAAAGATCAGAAAGAGAATTGCGAAGATCTTGGTCTTCTGAGCGATGAAGTCCATTCAACCTCC
>CAUJFK010000217.1 GCA_963169175.1 Acidobacteriota bacterium
TGTGCCGATGGTCGATAAACGGGGGCGCAGTTTGATCGATGGCGGCGCGGCAACGCCAATGCCGACACGGGCCGTCAAAAAGCTCGGCGCCGACGTTGTCATCGCTGTCGATGTTGTTTCATGCGGCTCAACGTTTTGGGGCACGCCGAGCACGCTTGTTGGTACGTTTTTTCAATCGGCAATGCATATGATCCGCTCCGCATCGAAAAACCATCACTACCGCGCCGACATCGTCATCGAACCGCAGATCGCGCACATCAGGCCGGACGCGTTAGCAAAGCGGGATGAGCTGATCGAATTGGGTGAACAGGCCGCACTGGAAAAGATCGAAGCGATAAAGAGATCGATCGTTAATGCTGAAAACTAAGCAATTGGAATGAGTCTGCGGCTGTCGCCGTGAGAAGAAAAGCGCTTGCAATTCCGCGCCAAAACGTGCATCATTGCATCACGTTTGTCCTTCTCTCGCATCGCAGGATGCGCTCCGCTAAAGACGGTCTTTTTGGGTAGTACGAGAGCAGGCTGGTTTAATGGTAGCAGAAGCCGCTCGGCAGTTTGTGGGCACCTGGTCTGGATCGTTTCCGCACGAAATAGCTCCGATCTCTAACGCTTCTCGATAGATTCCCGAAGGGGAAATAAATAATACTCTAAGATAAGTCAATGAAACTTTACGTGGGGAACCTTCCCTTCAAAACGAATACGCAGGATCTGGAACAGCTTTTTGGACAGGTTGGAACGGTCGAATCGACCAACATCATTGAGGATCGTGAAACGGGCCGCTCGCGCGGTTTCGGTTTTGTGGAAATGTCGTCGAAAGAAGAAGGCGAACGGGCCATTGAAGAATTCAACGGCAAGGAATGGGAAGGCCGTGAGCTCAAGGTGAACGAGGCCAAGCCGCAGGAAAATCGCGGCGGCGGCGGCGGACGCGGTGGTTATGGCGGCGGCGGTGGCGGCAACCGCGGCGGCTACGGCGGCGGTTACGGCGGTGGCGGCGGCCGCACCAACGACTTTGGCGGAAGCCCGAATCGCTGGTAAGCGAACGCAACGTCAGTGATTAAAAGAGGTTGCCTGAAAACGGCAGCCTCTTTTTCGCGCAAAATGGATCTGTTATGTTTTCTTGGCGGTCGTTGAGCGCGGCTTTGGTGATTGTTTGGGTTGGAAGTTCAATGCAGGTTTCGGAGTTGCGCCTTTGATCACGAACGGGAATTTACCAACTAGGTTGCCGTCAATATAAATGTCGGCCCGATAGGTCCCCGCTATCCACAATTTCTGAGGCTTGCCGTTAAAGAATACCCGGTCCTGAAGAGCGCTCGTCGTATAGCTTGTAGATATCACCTTTGATTCGGGCATAACACCCGCGACGCTCACAGCGATCAGGTTCATCTTAACGGTGACCGGCGATGCCTTGCCGAGCACGACCACACAGTGAATTGGAATGTCGGTCGCGGCGAACTCCGCGGCCTCTTCTCCCGGATTACCGGCCCCGTCGTCCTTTGCGAGATAAACTTCTTCAAAAACACTCTTCTCGGACGGTTGAGGCGGCTGGGCCAGAACCGCTGTCGCGAATACGAAGACTATGAATAGAAGCTTGAGGGCGACGTGCAAAACTGTACTCCTATAGAACAGGTCAGAGTTTAGCTGTCTCTTTGAGAAATGAATGTCTTGATTGGTTGCACGCGGCATGGAAAATATAATTCCGAATGACTGAGCGAGCCTGAATATTGGTGGCTGTATGCACATTAGTCCAAGCTGGCATTTTGCACGTATTCGTTTAGGCAGTAAGACAGGTTCCCGCCCGTTGCCGGTCCCCGCCGGGCCTATGCGTTTGTTTGCTTGTATATAAAGTTTTTCCGCCTATAATATCGACGGCGGCCTGCTCCTGCCCGCAAACCTTTTAATGCCCGAAGATCTAGTTTTAATTCTCTACACGACGCTTTATCGGAAAGGCGGCAGCCAGTTCGCCGTTGTGGCCGAAACGCTGGCCGACGAGCGGCAAAACGGCGGCGGTCGTGATGTGGCCTGCCGAGCGGTCGAGAGCAAGCGTGACGTGCTGAAGGCGATCGCCGAGGTCGGCGACTCGGGCCGAAAGATCAGCGAACTCCATTTTGTCGGCCATGCGGGAATGTACGGCCCGATGTTTGGGACCGTTGCGTTTCCTGAACAATTCTCGCCGTATGAGTGGGAAAATCTCGACATCCCGTTTGCCGAGAACGCCTCGGCATCGTTCCACTGCTGCCGTTCGGCACGCTGGTTCGCCCCGTTCTTTGCACGTACTTTTAACGTAAAGGCGAATGGATATTTCTGGTACACAACTTTCTCACGGAGCAAGCATAGATACTCGTCGGCGGGTGATAACACGGAGCGGCCGCTTTACACGATTGGATGCAAGGGCCGGAAATCGCACGGCTACCTCGCCTCAATTCAAAAGCGTCTCGGATTTATGCCGGCGGAGGAAATGAGATCTTTTAAGCCGACGGCGGTTGACGGCGCCGACACGTATAATGAGGTCGCGGATTTGTATGACGCGGCTTTCGCTGACATCCGCGTGCGACAGGACGAATGGCGTTGGCTGAATGAGCATTTGCCGGATGGCAAGATTGACCTTCTCGACATCGGATGCGGCAACGGTGCTCTGTTGAACGCGCTTTCAGGCCGTATCGGCAGCGGTGCCGGCGTTGATGAATCGACATCGATACTTGATCGCGCACGATCCAGAAATTCTGAAATTTCGAACCTCAAATTCAAGATCATCAAAGGCCCGGTTCTTCCCTTTCCCGATAATTCGTTCGACGCCGTGATCTCAATGATGTCGTTCCGCTATCTCGACTGGGACCCGCTGCTGCACGAGATAAAACGCATAACGCGGCCGGGCGGAAAGTTTCTCATCATCGATATGGTGACGGTGCCGGTCGCAACACGCGAATATCCGCGTTTGTTTAAAGACAAACTGCGAACAATGAAGAATCAAAAAGCCAACGCACGCTTTGATGAAGCATTGAAAAAACTCGTCTCGCATCCCGATTGGAAACGGATGCTCGAGTATAATCCGATCCGATCCGAGCACGAGATGAAATGGTATCTTGAAAGCCGCTTTCCCGGGCAGAAGATGGAAATACTCAACATGGCTTGGAATTCGCGGATGGTCGCCTTCGACTCCGGCCCGGTGGAACGAGGTGTTGAAGCGAAATTGGCCTATCCTTAGGTCAGAACCGGCAGCGGTAGCGACTCGGTTCTTTTCTATTTCTATACCGGGAAACCCAGTCGCTGCCGCTCCCGGTTCTGACAGTTTATGAAGGGAACACTTGGAATCATCGATTGGGGCATTGGCGGAATCAGTGTTTATAAGCTGATCAAACAGCAGCGGCCGGAGGTTTCTGTCGTTTATTTTTCTGACACCGGCGCGACGCCATACGGCAAAATGTCAAGGGCGGAACTTGTTGCGCGGTTGAACACTGTAATCGATTTTTTGAAAGCTAAGGGCGTTTCGCATCTTGTCATCGGCTGCAATGCTGCAAGTACGGCGATTCGCTATCTCGACCCGCAACGTATAAGGATCGAAGGCGTGATCGAGGCGGCAGTTGCAATGACCTCGAACCTCAAACCAAAACGCCTCGGTTTGATCGGCGGACGGCGAACGGTGCTCTCGGGCGTTTACAGAAAAGCATTTGCTGAACGCGGCATAAAAGTCGAGCAGCGTATTGCCCAACCGCTTTCCGGCCTTATCGAAAGCGGCGATACTTCGTCCGGCAAACTTCGCGGCGAGTGCAAACGCATCCTAACGCCGATACAAAACTGTTCACATATTCTTATGGCGTGTACACATTACCCGTCAATTGAAAATGTGATGAAAGAATTTGTCTCGCCTGAAACAATATTCATCGACCCGGCCGCGGAATTGGCAAGGCGAACAAAGTCGTGGGCCCTGGATGAAAAAAAACAGGATGCGGTTTATACTTCCGGCGACGCCGAACAAATGGCGTCGTCAGCGTCAAAGGCCTTCGGCGTTGATCTGAAAAACATAACGGTTGAGAAATTGAGATCGGCTACTGAATCCGTCTAAACGGTACATTTAATAAAATATGAGATCAAACATCAGAAACTTCACGTCGCGCCTTTTCGTTATTGCCTGCGTACTCATGCTTGGCATGACCGCCTTTGGACAGGAAAGTTCTTCATTGCGGGTCGCCAGGGTGATCAACGAAACCGGCCTGTCGTTCACAAAAGCGGCCGAGAATGTTTGGACCGTCCCATACCAGGGAAAGTCACGGAAAGACATCATCGTCGTTGCCTCCATCAGCGGAGATCTGATCACCCTCTTTTCGGTCGTCGCCGCAAAGAAAGACCTGAGACCCACGCCCGAAATGCTCCAAAAATTACTGAAGTTCAATTCTGATTTTGACAGGGTCAAGGTCGGGATCGACAAGGACGGCGATGTGTTTGTGCGTGTCGATCTAAGTATTCGCGTACTGGACAAG